>DASVCG010000142.1:0-4440 GCA_036381755.1 Phycisphaeraceae bacterium
TTGGCGTATCGGCCGTCCCAGAGGGTCGGATCGGGCTTGAAGGTGATCTCCAGCGACGAGCCCTCATCCGCCTGAACCGTGGACGATCCAACAGCGTCAAGAATCGCGCGAGCGTCGGGCGATAGCGCCAGCACCGGCGCAGCAGTGTCGGGCACGACGCCCCGGCGCAGCGCCTCCTGCCACCACGATTCAAAATCGCCTTGACCTGCGCGGGCCTGCCAGGTTTGGCGGACGATCTGGTAAGCCGTCAGGTTCGTTTCGCCCGCGAGCATCGCCATCAGCTCATGCGCTGTTCGGCCGCGATAGAGCGGCGTGATCAGCGGTTGGAGGATCGTCACGGTGCCCTCAAAAGCGCGGGCGTCGCTCCATGATTCCAGCTCGTGCGTCATCGGCAGGTGCCAAAGGCATTGCTGGGCGGTTTCGTCGCGGTAAAGGCCCATGTGGACGCTGAAGGGCACGCGGCTCAATCGCTCCTCGAAGCGCAAATCCGCGGGGGCGTCGTAGATGGGGTTGCGGTCAAGGATGATGAGCGTGTCCACCTCGCCGGCGTCTATTGCTTCAACAAGCTCGATGAGCGACGCAGGCGGCCCCTCTCCGCCTGCGCGCATCGCCACCGGCTCAATCGGCAGGATCGTTCGACCCACGTTGCCCAGCGCCGTGTTCATCGCATGGGCGAGCACGTGAACGTCTGCGGGCTGGGCGTCGCCCACCAGGATGAGCCCCGCGCCCGGATGGCGTTGAAGATCCTGCGCCACCACGCGCGCCCATCGCTGCGACGCTTCATCAAGCTGCGGCGGGCCCGTCTGTGGGACCGCCAGCCCCAGCTCCCGCGCCAGTTGACGCGCCCAGGCCCCGATGCGCGAAGCCCGCATGGGCAGGCGGTGGTCCGCATTAGCGCCCGTCAGCGTGAGCGTAGGCTCAACCACGTAAAGCCGATTCATCGTCCGCGGGTCGAACGCTTCGCCTGCGCGCGCCCGCCTGCGGTTGGAGAACTCCCGCGCGTAGCGCACACGCCCGGGCGATTCCAGAAGAAAATCCGCGTCGAGCGAGACGATGACATCCGCCCGGTCCAGGCGGTGGATGAGATCGACGTCCCGGCCGAACGCGGTACGCCCCGCCAGGCGGGTGTTTTCGTCCGTCACCGGTTCATACGCGTGCCACCGTGCCTGGGGGAAAAGATCCAGGATCTGCTGAATCTGCCGCAGGAGCGTGGGCGAGCTGATCGCGCCGGTGAGCAGGTAAAGGCCACGTCCATTGCGGGCGCGCAGCTCGCCAAGCCGGGCCGCGAGGTCGCGCGCGAATTGATCCCAAGTGTTGATGCCGTTGCGAAAGTAGGCGGCCTGGGAGCGGTCCGGGTCGTAGAGCGTCAGCAGCTCCGCTTGGGCGAAGATGTCGGTGGAGCCGAGGCTGGCGGGGTGGTGGATGTTGCCCTCGATCTTGGTGGGCCTGCCGGTGTGGCTTTCGACCAGCACGCCCAGGGCGTAGCCGTTGCGGGTCAAAGCGGTGGCGAAGTAGAGGGGCTTGCCCGGCACGATGGGCTCGGGCTCCTGCACGTAGGGGACGATGAAGCGGGGCGGGCCGCTGTCGCAGGAGACGCCCCCGGCCAGCGCGAAGGAGGCAGCCAGGATCTTGAGGAACCGCCTGCGGCTGATGCCTGCCAGATGATCGAGCGAGCCGGGGGGGAACTCGTGATGAAGCCACCGGCGGAATTCGTCGGTGTCCGCCAGCTCATCCAGGCTGCGCCACAGCGCCTTGCCGCGCGCCGTTGAGATCGCCTCAGGCCGGGCGGTATTGGCTGTGGATGATGCGGCAGTGCTGTGTGTGCGCATCGCGTGCCTCGCTAGCGGTGGCAGATGGAGCAGTCGGTCAGGCCCTGCACCTGGACGTTGTATTGCTCCACAAGCTGTTGGCCGTACGCCTGGCGGTCGACGCCTCGGGGCGGCTGCCAGCCCATGGTGAAGACCTCTTCGCGCGGGCGGATGTAGCGCTGCGGTTGGCGGTGGCACTCGAGGCACCAGCTCATGTACATGGGGTGTGCCTTTTGCATCAGCGGCATCTGGTCGACGCGGCCGTGGCAGGTCTCGCAGCCGATGCCCTTGGCGATGTGGATCGCGTGGCTGAAGTAGACGAAGTCGGGCACGTCGGTGACGCGTCGCCAGCGGATGGGCTGATCGGTCTGCCAGCTTTCGCGCACCGGGGCCAGCAGCTCAGCATTGGTCCAGATCTGGCTGTGGCAGTTCATGCACGTCTGGGTGGAGGGCATGCCGGCGAAGTCGGAGGTTTCCACGGAGCTGTGGCAGTAGCGACAGTCGATGCCCAGGCCCGCGACGTGGTGGGCGTGGCTGAAAGGGACGGGCTGATCGATGGGGATCTCCACGCCGCGCACGTAGCTGGAGCGGAAGTAGCCGTAGGCCGCCAGCGTGCCCGTGGCGATCAAAATGGCCGCCAGGAGGATGCCGCCGCGGGCGATCAGGTTGGCGCGGGGTTGAAAAAGCTGAGCCATGCCGCGTCCTTCTCCCTGGTGAGCGTCATGGTCATCGTGCCCGCCGGCGTGCCGCTGGGGCGGTGGAGCACTGGCGCGCTGGATTGGGGGATATCCCCCTCCTTCGCCCGGCCCCGCGTCGGGACCAGCAGCGGTACGCCCAAGTGAGTTGTTCGATGCTATGGATTGCTGGGAAAGCGGATCAACTGCTGGAGGGGATGATTGTGCCATCAGCAGCGCTTAAGTGGACGGTTGGTCAGCGCGTGGCTGAGCGAGGGGTCAGCCTTATGCTGAAGGGCGGACCGATTGTCCACGTCGGCCGTGCGGCTTCGGCCCTGCGCTTGGGCCGCGGGATCGCTACGATGGAGCCGCAGGATGGAGCCTACGGCCGATGTTGCGGATCACCAGCACGTCCAATGCGCGGGTCAAGCAGGTGGTGCGTCTGCTGCGCGAGCACCGCCACCGCCGGGCGACCGGTCTGTTCATCGCAGAAGGGTGGCGGCAGGTGAGCCGGGCGGCTCAGACGCTCCCGCTGCGCCAGCTTTGGTCGTGCCCGTCGCTGTGGTCGTCCCGGCCAGACGCAGCGGAGATTCAGGCGTTCCTCCAGGACCTGCCGTCCGCGGTGGAGCGGTTTGAGGTGCCCGACGCCATTATGCGGAAGATGGCGTACCTGCGCGAGCCGGAGGGGCTCCTGGCGGTGGTGGAGCAGCCGCGCTGGTCGCTTGAGCAGTTGCCCGCGGTGAGCGACCAGACGCTGTACCTGGTGGCTGCGGGGATCGAGAAGCCGGGGAATCTCGGAGCCATGGCCCGGACCGCCTACGCCGCCGGGTGCCAGGCGTTGCTGACCGCGGGCGCTCCTGTGGACGCGTTCAACCCCAATGCCATCCGCGCCAGCACCTGCGCGGTGTTTTGCCTGCCGGTGATCGCCGCGCCCGAGCATGAGGTTTTGGATGACCTGACCGCTCGTGGGGTGCGCATCGTCGCGGCCACCCCGCAAGCCGCTGTGCCCTACACCGACGCCGGCCTGACCGGCCCGCTGGCCCTGGCGGTGGGCGCGGAGGATCGCGGCCTGAGCCAGCCCTGGCTGGAGGCTGCGGATCGCACCGGCGGGCAGCGCGTCGTCATCCCCATGCGCCCCGGCGTGGTGGATTCACTGAACGCCTCGGTGGCCGCGGCCATCCTGCTGTTTGAATCCCGCCGTCAGCGGTCCGTCGCCGATGGCCGGCAATCGCCCCATTGAACATTTAACGGCTCATGCTATTGTTCAATACCGTAGCCTCCGACTGTCCGACGGCGTGCCCGTCGCGGTCGGATCAGGCTGGGTCGGGGCGTGGGGCTTCAACGTCAGGGTGGGGGGACACACCAGAGACGGCGGCTGACCGATCCGGAGGCTCATGCCCCCGCCGGGGCATCGAAGGAGAGGCCGGATGCGGGTGTTGATGCTCGGTTGGGAATTCCCGCCCTATATCAGCGGCGGGCTCGGGACGGCCTGCTACGGCCTGACCAAGGCGTTAAGCCGCCGTCAGATGCAGGTGACGTTCGTCCTCCCCCGGGCGGTGAACACCGCTCACGATTCGCACGTCAAGCTGCTGCCCGCAGGCACCGCAGGTCAAAGCGGCTGGTCCTGGTCCAGCGAAATCTCCAGCCCCGCCGAAGAGGCCCAGTTGGCGATCTCCGATCCGGCGCTGGCCAATGTCACGTTCCTCGCTGTGCCCTCGCGCATCCGCAACCCCTACGCCTACAGCGGGCAGGCAGCCTCCGTCGCCAGCCAGGGCTCCACCGCGACCGGCCCCAGCCTGCGCGCCTTCGAACCCATCAGCGTGCTGCGCCCCATGGATGGCGGCAACGGCATGGGAGGCGAATACCAGGGCGACCTGATGGCCGAGGCGCAGCGCTACGCCCGCCTGTGCGTGGACCTGGCCCGGCACGAGGATTTCGACGTCATCCACGCCCACGAC
>DASVCG010000143.1:0-2438 GCA_036381755.1 Phycisphaeraceae bacterium
TTCAGGAGCTGCCCAAGCCGCCCAGCATGCTTGCCTGGGACAACGCGGCGCTGGTCAGCCCCGCGGCTGCGCAGCGATTGAACCTGATCAACGAGCAGATTGTGGAACTTTCGTTTCAAGGCCGGTCGATCCGCGCCGCGGTGTGGATCCTGCCGGGCCAGGCGGATGATTGCGTCACGCTCTACCTGGGCCACGGCAGATCAGCCGCGGGCGGCGTGGGCAGCGGGCAGGGCTTTAACGCCTATGTGCTGCGCACGGCCGAAGCGATGGGCTTTGGTGCGGGGCTTCAGCTTCAGGCGACGGCGCAGCGATATCTCCTGGCGTGCGTGCAGCATCACTGGTCGATGGAGGACCGCCACCCTGTGCGCAGCGGCAGTGCGGAAGCATTCGCCCAAAACCCCGCGGGCCTGGTGCGGAATGAGCACGAGGACGGCCGAGGCGTGCGTCTCTCGCTTCTGCCCGAGTTTGTCTACAGCGGCCAGCAGTGGGGCATGGCGATTGATCTGTCCACGTGCATCGGCTGCCGGGCGTGCACCATCGCCTGCCAGGCGGAGAACGTGATCCCCATCGTGGGCAAGGAGAACGTGATCCGCGGGCGCGAGATGCACTGGATCCGCATCGATCATTATTACGAGGGTTCGCCTGAGAATCCGCGTGTTTATCACCAGCCGCGGCCGTGCATGCATTGCGAGAAGGCTCCATGCGAGCTGGTGTGCCCCGTCGCCGCCACCAAGCACAGCCACGACGGCCTCAACGAGATGGTCTACAACCGCTGCGTGGGCACGCGGTACTGCTCCAACAACTGCCCGTACAAGGTCAGGCGGTTCAATTTCTTTGATTACTACAGCAAGCAGGACCCGCTGAGCTTGCAATTGATGCGCAACCCGCAGGTCAGCGTGCGCCGCAGGGGCGTGATGGAGAAGTGCACCTACTGCGTGCAGCGGATCCGGGCGGTGCAGATCCAGGCCAAGCGCGAGGGTCGCGCGATCCGCGACGGCGAACTGATGACCGCCTGCCAGCAGGTGTGCCCCACCGACGCGATCGTCTTTGGCGACATCAACGATCCGGGCTCGGGGGTTTCCGCTGTGAAGCGTCAGCCGCACAACTACGGCCTGCTGGCGCACCTGAACACCCAGCCGCGCACGACCTACCTGGCCGCGGTGCGCAACCCGAACCCGGAGCTGGCTTGATCGATGGGGGATTTGTCAGGAGGTGAATCGGGCCGATGTCGACATACGCCCAGTCAACGCCGCAAGAAGAACCGGCTGTCCTGGCGCCGGGCTACAGCTACGGCTCGGTGACCGACCAGGTCGCGGGCATCCCGCTTGAGCGTCCCGGCGCGGGCTGGCTGGGGCTATTGGGCCTGGCGCTGGCGGGCACGGTGCTGCTGACCGCCGCCATCTACGCGGTCATCGCCTGGGCGGTGGGCATCTGGGGGATCAACATCCCCGTGGCGTGGGGGTTCGCCATCATCAACTTCGTGTGGTGGATCGGCATCGGCCACGCGGGCACGCTGATCTCAGCGATCCTGCTGCTGCTGCGTCAGACGTGGCGCAACTCGATCAACCGTCTGGCGGAGGCGATGACCCTTTTCGCTGTGGCCAATGCGGCGCTATTCCCGCTGCTGCACCTGGGGCGGATCTGGAAGTTCTATTACCTGCTGCCCTACCCCAACTCGCTGGCGATGTGGCCGCAGTGGCGCAGCCCGCTGGTGTGGGACGTGTTCGCGGTGCTCACGTACTTCACCGTGTCGCTGGTGTTCTGGTACGTGGGGCTGATCCCGGACCTGGCGACGCTGCGCGACAAGGCGCAGAAACTTTGGGCCAAGCGGCTCAGCGGCGTCTTCGCGTTAGGCTGGCGGCACTCGGCAAGGCACTGGCACCATTACCAGATGCTTTATCTGCTGCTGGCTGGATTGGCCACGCCGCTGGTCGTCTCCGTTCACAGCATCGTGTCGCTGGACTTTTCCGTCTCGATCGTGCCGGGGTGGCACTCGACGATCTTCCCGCCCTACTTCGTCGCGGGGGCCATTTTCAGCGGATTCGCGATGGTGCTCACCATCGCCCTGCCGCTGCGCGCCGTCTTCAAGCTGCACGGGCTGATCACCCGCAGGCATCTGGACAACATGGCCAAGGTCATGCTCGTGAGCGGCTTGATCGTCAGCTACGGCTACCTGATGGAGTTGTTCATCCCCTGGTACAGCGGCGAGCAGGCGGAGATCGCGATGGTCCTCAACCGCACGCTGGGCCCCTACGCGTGGGTGTACTGGGCGACGATCGCCTGCAACACCGTCGCGCCCCAGGCGCTGTGGTTCAGCCGTGTGCGCGTCAGCCCGGTGGCGCTGTTCATCGTGTCGCAGTTCGTCAACTTCGGCATGTGGGCGGAGCGGTTCATGATCATCATCGTGAGCCTCCACCGCGACTACATCCCCAGCGCCT
>DASVCG010000144.1:0-3180 GCA_036381755.1 Phycisphaeraceae bacterium
GGGTGGACGGCTCCTGGGCCGCAGCGGCGTCGGCCGGGGGGTTCGCGGGCGCAGCGGGCTGGGGGGTGTTGCCTTCGTTCACGGGTTTGCCGTCGATGCGGAACTCGGTCCTGGCCATGGTTGGGCTGCTCCGGGCTGTCAGGAGGCTGCTGGCTGGCGGTTCAGGTACCGCTGGGCGATGCCGCGGATGCGTTTGACCATCTCATACAGGCCGTTGCGGCGGGTGGGGCTCAGGTGCTCGTTGAGCCCCAGTTGGCGCAGGAGCGACTCGATGTCGAAGCCGAGCACCTCCTGGGGCGTGCGGCCGCTGTAGACCCGCCGAAGGATCGCGATCAGGCCGTTGACGATGGCCGCGTCGCTCTGGGCCAGGAAGTCGATGCGGGGCGGCTGAGCGCTCTCGTCCACGCGGTGCACCAGGTACACCGTGGACTGGCAGCCGTGCACGCGGTTGGCCTCGACCAGGTCCGCCGGGTCCAGCGGGGTCAGCTCCTTGCCCAGGTCGATGATCAGCCGGTAGCGGTCCTCCCAGTCGTCCAGGAACTCAAAAAGCTGGACGAGCTGATCCGCTTCGGGATGTCCGGTCATGCTCATGAGTAAAAAGCCCGGCGTCGGGCGTGATACGTTTCGGCTGCGGCTGGTTTGCTTCGAGCGGGCTTACTTAGACGAACTGGCGCACCTTCTCCAGCCCGCGCACCAGGGCGTCGATTTCCTCGAACGTATTATAGGGCGCCAGCGACGCGCGGATGGTGGCCGGCACGCCGAAGCGGTCCATCACCGGCTGGGCGCAGTGGTGGCCCGTGCGGACCGCGATGCCCTGGCGGTCCAGGATGGTGCCCGCGTCCAGCGGATGGGCGAAGTCGAGCACGAAGGAGATCACCGCGGCCTTTCGCCGGGCGGTGCCGATGATCCGCAGGCCCTTGACCTGGCTCAGCGCTTCAGTGGCGTAGGCCAGCAACTGGTCCTCGTGGGCGGTCATGGCCGGCTGACCCACCTGCTCAACGTAGTCCAGCGCCACGCCCAGGCCGATGCCGCCTGCGATGTGAGGCGTGCCGGCCTCGAAGCGGTAAGGCGGGTCGTTGTAGACCGTGCCGGAAAACGAGACGGACTTGATCATGTCGCCCCCGCCCTGGTAAGGCGGCATGCCTTCGAGCAGCTCCAGCTTGCCGTAGAGCACGCCGATCCCCGTGGGGCCGTAGATCTTGTGCCCGCTGAAGACGAAGAAGTCGCAGTCCAGTTGCTGCACGTTCGCGCCCAGGTGCGGAGCGGACTGCGCCCCGTCGATGAGCACCTTGGCCCCCACCTCGTGAGCGCGGGCGATGATCTGCTCCACCGGGTTGACCGTGCCCAGGGCGTTGGAGACGTGCACCAGGCTCACCAGCTTGGTCCGCGGGGTGAGCAACTGGTCGAGCGAATCCAGGACCAATTCGCCGCGGTCGTCGATGGGGATCACCCGCAGCGTCGCGCCGGTGTGCTCGCACACGATCTGCCAGGGCACGATGTTGCTGTGGTGCTCCATGTGGGAGATGAGGATCTCGTCGCCGGGCTTGAGCCGCGGGCGGGCCCAGGACTGGGCCACAAGGTTGATGCCCTCGGTCGAGCCGCGGACGAAGACGATCTCCTGATCGCTGCGGGCGTGGAGGAAGCGCGCCGCTTTGCTGCGGGCCTCCTCGTAGGCCGCGGTGGCCTCTTCGCTCAGGGCGTGAAGCCCGCGGTGGACGTTGGCGTTGGTGCTGCGGTAGTAGCGGTCCAGCGTCTCGATGACCACAGCGGGCTTTTGCGAGGTGGCGGCGTTGTCCAGGTAGACCAGCGGCTTGCCGTACACCTGCCGATGGAGGACGGGAAAGTCGCGCCGCAGGCGCTCCACGTCCAGGGCGCCCTGGGCGGGGCGGGGCGGAGCGGCTTGAGGTTGAGTGCGGGCGGCGTGCGTCATGGCGTCAGTCTTTCAAGCCCATCGGCAATCGTAGCTTCATCCTCCAGCCGCAGCATCCCAAAGCGGCCCCGCGGCGCTTGCTTACGCTTAAAACTCCCCCTCAAGCTCGTCCCCCTGCACCAGCTCCGCCAGCGATTGGCCCTGCGGCAGACGCTCCAGCAGCGCCCCAGCGAGCCACCGCCGAAGCGGCTCCAGCTCCATCCGATCCAGGCTCTGGGCGGCGAAGGCGTAGATCAAAAGGCCCCGCGCCGCCTGCTGCGTGAGCCCGCGGCTCATCAGGTAGAAGACCGCGTCCTCGTCGATCTGCCCCACCGTCGCGCCGTGCGTGCATTTGACGTCGTCGGCATAAATTTCCAGCTGCGGCTTGGTCGTGGCCTGGGCGGTGGGCGACAGGAGCAGGTTGGCGCTATTCTGCTTGGCGTCGGTCTTCTGCGCGCCGGGGGCGACGACGATCCGCCCGCTGAACACCGCGTGGGCCTGGTCGGTCAGCACGCCGTGGTAGAACTGCCGGCTGTCGCAGTGGGGCGCGTTGTGCTCCACGCGCATGTGGTTGTCCAGGTGCTGATCGCTAGCCCCCACGTATAGCCCGTTGACCAGGCACTGGCCCCCCTGGCCGTTGAGGCGCGGGTTGATGTTGTTGCGCACCAGCCGGCTGCCCAAAAGCGCCGTGTGCGAAGCAGCATCGCTGTCGCGCTCCTGCTCGAGCATCAGCGTGGAGACCTGGTACGCCGCGGAGCCCTCCTGCTCGATGAGGTAGTGCCGCACCACAGCGCCAGCCGACGCGACGATCTGCGTCACCGCGTTGGTCAGGTACACGTGGTCCGTCAGGCCCACGTAATGCTCCACCACCGTGAGCTGCGCCTCCCGGCCCAGAAGGATAATGCTGCGCGGGTTGGTGATGACCGGGCCATTTGTGCCCGCGGTGGTCAGGTAAAGCAGGTACACCGGCTGCTTGACCGCCCGCCGATCGGGCACGTGGATGAACAGCCCGCCCGACAACATCGCCGCGTTGAGCCGCGTGAACGCCGCGGAGGACTGCTCGCCGTCATCGTCCAGCAATCGCTCGACCGTGTCACGGTGCACTTGGGGCGTTTCGCTCAGCTCGCAAACCGTCGCCTGCCTGGCCGGGTCGCCCAGGTCCGACAGTTCCGGGCGGTAAAACCCGTCGACGAACACCAGCCGGGCAGCGGAGAGGCCGGGGATCATCGCGCTGCGGATCTGCTGAGCATCCACCGCCACGCCGGGCGCGG
>DASVCG010000145.1:0-6243 GCA_036381755.1 Phycisphaeraceae bacterium
TCGGTTCCGCCCCCGGCCCCCTGGACGAGCCCCGGCCAGGGCCCATTACTCAAAGCAGAGTTACTTAAAGCAGAGCCGCCTCGGTGTCGCCGTGGGCTGCTTGCCAGCCGACCGCTGCTGCGACCGACGGGCGAAGAAGAAAGGTCGTGCAACGTGATCGCAACGCCATTGGGAGGTGGAGCCCCCCTGCTCCGCTGCTTTTGGGCCTGCTGTGCGGTTATCCGGACTGTCCACTCCCCGAACCCCGTCCCCCGTCGCTGGGGCGTTGCGCGCCTGCTGCTGGCGGCGATCCTGGCCGCCTGCTGCGCCGGCCCGCCCCCGGCAGCGGCGCTGAACATCATGCCCCTGGGCGATTCGATCAGCGTGGGCCAGGGCTCATCGATCATCCCAGGCTCCGGCTATGACGAGTCGGGCAAAGGGTTTGTCACTGGCTGGCGAGCCCCGCTGGGGACGATGCTGCGAGAGGCGGGCGTCGATTTCGACTTCGTCGGAACCATCCATGACGGCCCCAACTGGTTCCAGGCCTGGCCGTTCGACCCCGACCACCAGGCCGTACCCGGCATCGAGGCCGACCGCGTCCAGCTCACCTCCGACGGCCAATACGCCTCGCAACGCGGCTTCAGCCTCCGCTGGGCGCTGCAATACGACAAGGACGGCAAGCGCGAGCCCGGCTTCAGGCAGCCCGACCCCGACGGCCTGAGCGTCTTCGACGTCGTCAAGCCCGATGTCATCCTCCTGCATATCGGCACCAACACCCTCAACAACCACACCAGCTCCTCCATCAGCGACAGCAACCCCAACAGCGCCTCCAATCAACTCGCCCGCCTGCTGGACTTCCTGGGCGATGAAATCCAGCGGGGTGCGCTATCCCCTGCGGTCAAGATCCTCGTGGCTCAGATCATCCCCAAGATCGTCGGCAGCTCCTGGGGCGGGCGCGAAGCCACCTACCAGCAAACCGTCAACTACAACAGCGCCATCGAGGGAGTGGTGCGGGCCTCGTCCGTCAGCGAGCAGGCTTATGTGGTGGATATGTTCACTGCTGCGCCGTGGGGCCTGGACAGCGAAGGCAGCCCGACGCCGGACCTGCCTAACCCGCTTTATTTCAGCGATGACGGGCTGCACCCCAACGACGCCGGCTACGACATCATGGCCGGCGTGTGGTTCCAGGGGCTGCGCGACGCGGGCCTGCTGCCCCCCGCCAGCGACGGCCACGGCCTGGCGGGGTTCGACGATTCCTTCCTGGGCATGCAGGGAGGGTTTGACAGCCCGCTGGGCCAGCCCACCCATCACCTGCCCGAGCCAGGCGTGCTGAGCCTGCTGACAGCCTGTGCTGTGGCGATGAACGCCTGGCGTCCCCGCCGCGGCTGAGACGGCGCTTATAGCTCTTGCGGCCTGCCTGCCAACGTCGCCTGCCACCGCTGCCTGCGGCTTCGAGCATGCCCGCCCAGAGTAGCTCCATTCGCCCATCCGTCGTGGGCGGACCGCTGCGGCCAAGGCGTTATAATTCCTTTAGCAGTAATGTCCGATCGATTAGTAAATTGGTCGATTAGTGATGTCTGATCGATCAGTAACGTCCGATCGACCCTCACAGATCAGGAAAGGCCGATCATGCCCACACAGGCCAACAAGCCGCGGATCTACGACGGGCTGGGAGACGAGCTGATCACCGAGACGGCCATGAACGAGCGGCTGGTGATCCTGCCCGACGCCAGCCCCGCCAAGGAGCCCGACCACGCCCCGCGCATCCGCATCATGTGGGGGCATCACCTGCTTGATGACCTGCTGGCGGGCCGTTATCGCTCGCTGGTATGCGCTGTAAACGCTGAGGACAACAGCCACGGCATCATCGGCCAACTGGCCCAGTTGCTGCCCACCAGCCAGTGGGACAGCCACAGCATCACCGAGTACGCCAAGCGGTTCGTGCCCCGCGAGCAGGTGACGGTGCTCAAGTACGACATGGACGCGGTGGAGGTCCTGGCGCTATTGCGTCCGGCCCAGCACCCGTGCCTGACGCTGGAGGATTTGTCGCTGGGCTTCCGCATCGTCACGGAGATGGTCCGCCGCAAGACGCAGCGGCTGCCGGTGGCGTCGGTGTCGTTCCTGGGAGCGCGGGTGAACAAGCTGGTTGAGAACGGCCGGGAGCCCAGCTTCGAGACCGTGCTGCGGACGATGCACGAGTCGGGGTTCGCCGGCGACGTGTACCCGGCACCGTGGATGTGGCAGTCGGCCCCCACCGCCGTGTACGCCCGCTACCCCTTCCCCAAATCGCTGGAGCTGATGCGCGAGGGCGGCTTCTAACCCACGCCCGCCTGATGCGCGCCCGCTGTTTACTGGACGGCGCAACCCCCGGGCCGCGGCCCGCTGCGGCCTGTTTGTCGGATTGAGAGGCGTACGCGGATGAAACTGGCGGTGATCCTCCCCGCTGCGGGCGTAGGCAGGCGGTTCAACGCCGGCAGCGAGCACGAACCGACCAAAATCGAGAAGGAGCTGGCCGGCAAGCCGGTGTTCCTGCGCGCCCTGGAGCTGTTCCTCCAGCGGCCGCAGGTCAAGCAGGTGCTCCTGGCGGTGCATCCAGAGCGGCTGGAGGCCTTCGACTTCCGCTGGGGCGATAAGCTGCGGTTCCACGGCGTGAAGCTGATCGCGGGCGGCACGGTCGAACGCTGGGAAACCGTCGCCAAGGCGATCGATCATCTCCCCGCCGACTGCACCCACGTTGCGGTGCACGACGCGGCGCGCCCCATGACGCCCCCCGCGGTGATCGACCGCGTGCTGGACGCTGCGAGTCGATATGGGGCGGTCGTGCCCGGCCTGCTGGTGAGCAACACCCTCAAGCGCGTGGAGGAAATCCAGGACACCGCCTCTGAAGCTGGCGCTGACCCGCTGGCGGCGATTCTTCCCGTGTCCGCGCAGCCCGCGGGCCGGCTGTGGCGCGTCAAGGAGACGGTGGACCGATCCGCCCTGATGGAGGTGCAGACGCCGCAGGTGTTCGAAGCGGGCCTGCTCCGCCGCGCTTACGCGCAGATCACGCAAGGCAAGCTCGACCCCGCGGGCATCACCGACGACGCCAGCCTCGTCGAAGCGCTGGGCGAAGCGGTGCACGTGGTGGAAGGCGACCCGATGAACCTCAAGATCACTCGCCCGCAGGACCTGGAGTTGGCCGCTGCGGTGCTGGAGAAGCGCGAATCAGCCCGCGCCGCCCAACTGGCTAAGAAGCGGCTGTTCGCGGATGAAGAGGATTGACGAGGGTTGACGCGCCGCCCCGTCGGGGCGCTGCGCGTGCGTACCCCGATGCGCGAACCGACAGCGAGCGCCCTTACGCCACTTCTTCGAACGGGAAAAGCGGCTTGCGGCGGCGATGGAACGTCAGCCGCGTCATATCAGCGCAGGTGACGCCCGGCGTGTTGACGCGGATAAATTTGTCGCACACTTCGCGATACGCCGCGATGGGCGCGTTGACGCCCTTGGCCGCCAGCACGTGGAAGCTCGCCGGGTCCAGGCCGCAACTGGTCAGTTGCGCGAGGCTGAAGGGCGGAACGCGCTGGCTGTGAAGCAAAAGCGTCAGGCCGCGCGGGGTGCGGACGACGGCGGTAGGCCCCATGTTGTAGCGCGTCCGCCCGCCGTGGCGCGGCCGCGATTCGCTGTAGTGGCCATCGTGCAGGCTCACGACCGTCACCGGCGCCGTCAGCGGCTGGCCGTGCAGGTCGTCGGTCTTGCCGCCCATGCTCAAGGTGAGCGTCGCGCCGACGCCCGCGCTTCGCGCCGCCTGCTGCGCTTCGGAATCGCAGAGGCAGACGAAGGAGCGATCCACCCCCTGCTTGTGCAGCGCGTGAGCCAGCACCGTGCCGTCACCGGGCGAGCCGCCCCCGACGTTGTCGCCCACGTCCAGCAGGCACACGCGCTCGGCGGAGCGTGCTGCTTCGCGCACTGCTTCGTCCACCTCCGCAAGCCCGCAGGCGAAATCGTGCCGATGCGCGATCAGGTAGTCCGCCAGATCTTGTGCTGCGGCACGCGCCAGCGATTCATCGCCATCCGCGATGGCGATGACCGTCGTGCCCATCTCCTCCACGTCGGCGTAGGGGAAACCCATCTGAATGCTTACGTCGAGCACGCCCGGCCGATGGCGGACCTCATCGGCAAACGCATACAGCGCGTCGCACGGGGGCGCCGCGGTTTCCTGCCGATCGATGCTGACCGCCAACGGCGGCGACACCAGCACCTGCACCGGGCGCACTTGTCCGCGAAGCATCTGCGCCATCAGCCGTGCTGCGCGCAGGCCCGTCTCGTGCTGATCCAGATGCGGATTGGTGCGGTACGCCAGCGTGGCGTTGCACGCGGCGACCATCGCTCCTGAAACGTTGGCGTGCAGGTCCAGCGTGCACACGATTGGGATGCGCTGTCCCAGCCGTTGGCGAAGCAGCGTGAGCCAGTGGCCGTCGAAATCACGCTGCCCCTCAGCCACCGCTGCCCCGTGCGGCGCCACCAGCAGGCCATCCAATGGGCCCGCTGCGTCAAGCTGCTCGAACATCAGGCGGATCAGCGTCTCAACGGTGTCGGCACTGAGCGGCCCGGCCGGCGTGGCCAGGGCGAGCAGCAGCGGAACCGCGGTCAGATCCGCCTCGCGCAGGCCATGGAAAAAACCGCCCACCTCATGGTGGGACGATCCGTATGCTTCACGGATGGCCTCGCCGGTGAGCAGCGCGTCCCGGCGGTACGCCTCCAGCGTGGTGGGAACCGGCAAAAAGGTGTTGGACTCGTGTTGAAGAGCGATGATGCCGACGCGCATGACAGGCCCTCTCGATGCCGCCACGGGCGCGGGGCCACGGGCGGCGTGACTTGCGTTACACATGACAAAATCTTAAATTCAGGTTAATGGAATCGTCGGTCCTCGTCAAAACATTTGCCATCCTGGAGGCGATGAGCCCGAACCAGGAGGCGGCGAGCCTGGCGTCGCTGGCCCAGCGCACCGGCCTGAACAAGCCGACCGTGCACCGCATCCTGGGCGAGCTGGCCCGCATGGGCTACGTGGACCGCGTGCGGACGGGCCGGTACGAGCTGACGCCCCGCTGGCGCCGTCTGGCCCGCGGCTCCCACATCACGGAGCTGACCGCTGCGGCCGAGCCGATCCTCCAACGCCTGCACGCCCGGACGCGGGAAACGGTGAACCTGGGCGTGCTCCAGCAGAACCAGGTGCGCTACCTGATCGTCCTGGAAAGCCCCCAGGCCCTGCGGCGGGTGATCGAGCGCGATAACACCGACCCGTTCCACTGCACCGCGCTGGGCCGCGCCATCGTCAGCCATCTGCCGCTTCAACAGCAACAGCACCTGCTGAGCCGCGCCCGGCTGTCGCGGCGGACACCCCGAACAACGACCGACGCCAAACACCTGCGCCGCCTGCTGGCCAAAGCCAAACGCGACGGCTACGCGGTGGAGTGCGACGAGACCGACCTGGGCGTCACCTGCATCGGCTCGCCGGTGTTCGACCAGGCGGGCGTGGTGGCGGCGATCAGCCTCAGCGCGCCATCAGTCCGCGTGAGCCCCAAGCGGCAGCGTGCCCTGATCCAGGCGGTATGCCAGGCCGCCAAGCGTTTGTCACAGGTTCTTCAACAACAAGAACAGGAGTAACCCCCCATGACCGCCACCGGCTCCGAACCGATCACGCTGGAGATGATGCGCAGCCGGCTCTACAGCGCCGTGGTGTGTGATGCGCTGGACCAGTTGGGCTACACGAACCAGTCGCCACGCGTGCCGCTTCTACCGATGACGGGAGCGGAGCTTCTGATCGGCCGATGCAAGACGACGCTGTGGGCGGACATGTTCCATGAGGACCCCAAGCCCTACGAGCTGGAGCTGATCGCGGTGGATAGCTGCAAGCCCGATGACGTGCTCATCGCCGCGGCGGGTGGGTCGATGCGGTCGGGCATCTGGGGCGAATTGCTCTCAACGGCCTCGCGGAACAGCGGCTGCATCGGGACGATCGTCGACGGCGCGGTGCGTGATATCGCCAAGATGCGGGCGATGGGGTTCGCGTGCTTCGCCCGCGGTCGATGCGTGTACGACAGCCAGAACCGTCAACGGGTGATCGACCTGGACGTGCCGGTTCAGATCGACGGCGTGCGGTTCTGCCCCGGCGACCTGGTGATCGCGGACGTCGACGGCGTGGTGGTCGTGCCGCAGGAGGTGGAGGAGGAAGCCATCCGCCGGGCGTGGGAGAAGGTTCACGCGGAAAATGTGACGCGCGACGCC
>DASVCG010000146.1:0-2890 GCA_036381755.1 Phycisphaeraceae bacterium
GCCCCTCGAACCCCCGATCACCGCCCGCCGCTCAGCCCGCCACGCCGATCTTATCCATCAACCCGCCGATCAACTCCATCGTATCAGCCACGTCCTGCGCCAAACCATTCCCCATATGCCTCCCCCCTTCACGCTCGATCAACAGATCGCCTTCATAGCCGGCCTGGGCAAGAACCGTCAAAAAGGCCCGCCAGTCCACCTCCCCCTCCCCCAGCCGGGTTTCGACGCCCCGCTTCTGGCCGGCCGCGGGCCTGCGGGCGTCCTTGAGGTGGCATTGCTCGATCCACGGCAGAAAGTTTCGCATCGCACGGATCGGCTCATCGGTGTCGTAGATCAACATGTTCGCTGGATCGTAGTTGATCCCGATCCGCGGCGAGCCGGCTTGCTCCAGGTCGCGCCAAAACCGGCACAGGCGATCCGACGACTCCGGCCCCGTCTCAAAAAGGAACCGGCAGCCGTGATCCTCCAGAATCCGCGCCAGCGTCTTGACCCGCTCGACGGCCAGAAGATAGGCCGGATCGTCCGCGGGGGGAAGCCGGCCGATATGAGAGGTCATCGACGCAACCCCCTGCCGCTGGGCGGCCAAGGCGACGGCATGTGTCCGCTCCAGGTTGTAAGGCCAGTTGTCGTCGTTCACCACGTCGCCCTTGAGCAGCCACATGCCCGAGACGACCCGGACGCCCTCATCAGCAAAAACCGCTGATGCACGGCCCCACGCCTCGGGAAAATCCACCGCCAGGGCGATGTCGAGCTGAAGCTTCGTCAGCTTCATCGACTTTAATTGCCCGGCCATCTCCCGCGGCGTATCAGCACGCAGGCTCCAACTGACCAAACCGATCCGCGAAGCATACTGCGGCAACATCGCTGTTCTCCAATGGGGCGGGTTCAAAAGCGGAGTGACCGCACGCAGCACGTGAAGGCTGACCCTGCGCGTAGCGTGAGTATCGCCGGCTCGCCGCGGCTCACTCATGAGCCGCCCGGCCCATCACGCCGGAACCATCCACACAGCACATGCCTATCTCACGATCAGCCAGCGGCGGAACACCGGCTTACATGTTGTCGCGCGGATCTACCTGCTCCGGCAAAAGCCCGGGGCCGTCTTCCGGCAGGGCCTCCACGTGCGCATCGAGAAAACCGGCGTTGGCGTGCCCTGGATGGGCAATGCCGATCCGGCAGTTGTTCGGATAAACGCCATCCAAATAATCAAAGTCAGGCTGAATGGTCTTAAGCCAAATCTCCGACAGCCCACGCCCATCGGCAACGACGAACAGCCGATTGGGGGAAGTGATCCGCGACAGGCGAACCCCGTTGATCAGCGTGCCGCCGTACCCGTTCAGCGAACCCTGGTCATGGATCATGCCGTTGCCAACGTAAGTGCGCTCCAAATCCTCATAGCCCGTGAAAACGCTGAGCATACTGTTGCCATGGTTGATCGCTGGACACCAGAAGGTTTGGCCGTCCGCGTCGAGATAGTCGTACAGCGCCGTATGCCACGCGGCGTAGTCGTACTGCCCCGGATACCCGTACTTGCTGACCACCGTGCTGGTTGCACCGGCAAAATACAGCGTGTCGTAGTCCTGGCCGTACGTGTTGTACGCGATGCCGATCGACCGCATCTGCGACTTGCAGACAGCGGACTGGGCCTGCGACCGGGCGCCGCCCAGGGCCGGCATCAGCAAGGCGATCAACAACGCGATGATGGATATCACCACCAAAAGCTCAATCAGCGTGAACCCCCGCGGAAGCCGCAAACGGCCCATGGGTCGGCACAGCATGGCGTCGGTCATAGCGCGAGGCATAGGGATCTCCATGTTTTCAGCCTCCCGTCCAGTTCAGTTCGCGTTCCAGGGCGTCACGCAACGAAGGGGGCGCCGCGATGACCGCTGCGCCGTCCTGCGGAACAGTCACCTGCACATAGAGCCGGCCGTTCTGAACAAACGTCCGCTTTTGGCTGCTGCATTCATGCCCCTTGGCGTCGTAGAACCACACCATCGGCTCCTGCGCCGACCCCAGGGTGTACGTACCCGACACCAGCGTCACGATCCGCTCCTTGCCGATCACATACCCCGGGCCGATGCGCACCGGCGTGATGGGGTACATCCGCTTGTAGATCGTCGACTGGTTCAGAGGAACCACCCAGTAAACCTGGGTCAGAACGCCCCAGCGCAGATGCTCACGGACATCGTCGAAAAGATCCGATTCATCCTCCCACCGCGTGCGGTCCTGATACCCCGGGTAATACCCCAGCGCCACCGGCGACGTCAGATGCAGCCGCACCAGGTCCATCGGCTGGCGATACTCCTGGAAGGCGCTGATGTGCAGCGACCTCATCTTCCGAGTGAGGATGCAGTGGTTGATCTGCACGAACCCTCCCAGCTCACGCACGTAATTGACCAGCTCGTAGCGGGCGTCTTCGGTCAGCTTGCACAGGTCCGCCTTCTTGGCCTTGATGGTCCAGGTCTGAGGGTCGATGTCGACGCTCCGGCCGTCCCAGCGGTCGTAGGTCCACCGGCCGTATTTGCTCCAGTAGTTGTAGGCGAACGTATCAAAGTAGATGCCGTCGCAGATCTTGTTGTCCTTGAGCACCGAGTCGACGAGGCCGCGCAGATACTGGTAATAGCTGTTCCCGATCGCCGGGTAGTGCAGATAGCAGCCGTCCTGCTGCTTGCGCGACCCATCCGCTTCGACGATCGTCGAATCCTCGAACGGGATGGGCTCGCCCGGCCTGCGGTACGGCCCGCTGAAGGTGGTCTGAATCTTGACCAGGACCTTGGCCTCCGGCGCCACGCGGTGAACCTTCTCCGTCCATGCGGCAAGCTCGGGCATGTACCGCTCCGGCTTGAAGAGGCTGGATTCACCGGCGCCCGTGGTCTCGTACCGCATCATGTAG
>DASVCG010000147.1:0-7215 GCA_036381755.1 Phycisphaeraceae bacterium
TTCCCCGCAGCGGCGGACCGCATCGGGGCCGACGCCCTCCGGGTGCGGATTAACGAATCGCTGGCCCGGAAGGACTATCTGACCGCCCGGTGGTACGAACGCCGGGGCGAGCGGGTCGGCGCTGCCCACCTGTACCGCCGACTGGTCCAGGACTACCCCCTGACGGCCGCGGCGAAGACGGCGATCGAGCGGCTCGACGCCCTGGACGTGCCTCTGCCGGGGGGCATCGCCCCTGCTGAGAGCGGGGACGGGGCCGCTCCCGCCCCGGCCACAGCCCCCCTGCTGGAGGACCCCTCCTGATGCGATGCTTGTCCTGGCGCTGCCCGTCGTGGATGGTCCTGAGCCTGTGCCTGCTGGGGTCAACGGCCCTGCCCGGCTGCCGATATCACACCCAGGAGCTGTACCCGCAGCAATATCGGACCGTGGCGGTCCCCCTTTTTGAGAACCGCAGCTTCTATCGCGGCGTAGAGTACGATCTGGCTGAGGCGCTGGTGAAGGAAATCGAGCTGCGCACCCCCTATAAGGTGACAGCCCCCGGCGCAGCGGACACCCTCCTGCAAGGCGCCATCGTCCGCGTGGAGCAGCGCATGCGCAGCCGACACCGGCCCGGCGGGGTGCCCGAGAGCATGGAGGTGGCGGTCACCGTCGATTTCGAATGGAAAGACCTCCGCAGCGGCCAGATCCTGCGGAGCCGACAAGGCTTCACCGCGGTGGGCACCTACATCCCCACAGCCCCGGTGAGCCAGCCTTTTGAGGTCGCCCAGCACATGGCGGTGACGCAACTGGCCCAGGAGATGGTCTCCACCCTCCAGGCCGACTGGTAAACACCCCGCCCCCAGCGTCGGGAGTGGGCCTGGGGAGGGATCCGGCCGATACTAGCCTCAAGCAGGGCCGATCGGCGGATAAGCGCCTAAAATGGTGGGCTGCCGGCTGGATGCCCCTGCCGGCCATGAGGACCCTTGATGCCCGAGCCGAAGAACTCCAATTCGAATCGGCCGCAGGAACCCCTCCGCGGACCGCGTGGCAACGGCGGCGGCGGCCCTAACGGCCCGCGCCAGCCCAATTTCCTCTCCCGCGGCGTGCTGGGATGGATGCTCCTGGGCAGCCTGGCGGTCGCCCTGCTCCTGCTGATGAACCAAGCCAAGAACGGCGCTAAAGAGGTCGTCTGGCAGGACTTCCTGAATTACGCCAAACAGGGTGCGTTCAAGGAGGTGGTGATCGAGGACCACCGCATTGTCGGCGAGCTCAAGCCCGGCACCAGCGCGGTGCCCGCCGATGAGGGCCCGGTCAACCGCCTGGCGGTGAGCGTCAACCCCCAATTCCACCTCAAGGCGTTCGTGGATCTGGAGGAGGTCGGCCAGTCGTTCAAGATCAAGTCCGGCGGGGGCATCCTCATGCCTCTGCTGGTGACCTGGGGGCCGGTGATCTTCATCGCGTTCCTGATCTACTTCTTCTTCATTCGCTCCCTGCGCAGCGCCGGGGGCGGGCCGGGCATGCTGGGCAGCTTCGGCCGCAGCCGACACCGCGTGCTCAACAAGGAGCACTCGACGATCACGCTCAACGACGTGGCGGGCATTGACGAGGCCAAGGACGAGGTCGGCGAGATCATCGAGTTCCTCAAGAACCCCAAGAAATTCCAGCGCCTCGGCGGCCGCGTGCCGCGCGGCGTGCTGCTCATCGGCGCCCCGGGCTGCGGCAAGACGCGGCTGGCCAAGGCGGTCGCCGGCGAGGCGGAGGTGCCGTTCTTCTCCATCTCCGGCTCGGACTTCGTGGAGATGTTCGTGGGCGTGGGCGCCAGCCGTGTGCGCGACCTGTTCAAGCAGGCCAAGGAGAACGCCCCGTGCATCATCTTCCTCGATGAGATCGACGCGGTGGGCCGACGCCGCGGCTCGGGCTTCTCCACCGGCGGGCACGACGAGCGCGAGCAGACGCTCAACGCCATCCTCGTGGAGATGGACGGGTTCGACAGCTCCGATCAGGTGATCGTGATGGCGGCGACGAACCGCGCCGACGTGCTGGACCCGGCGCTGACCCGGCCGGGCCGGTTCGACCGGCAGATCCACGTGCCCCTGCCCGATATCAAGGGCCGGCTGGAGATCCTCAAGGTGCACGCGCGGAAGGTGAAGCTGAGCCCGCACGTGGACCTGGAGAAGCTGGCCCGCGGCACGCCGATGTTCTCCGGCGCGGACCTGGCCGCGATCATCAACGAGGCCGCCATCGCCGCCACGCTCCAGGGCAAGGATTTTGTCGAGCAGAACGACCTGGAGGAGGCCCGTGACAAGGTCAAGTGGGGCCGGGCGCGCAAGAGCCACCAGATCGAGGAGGACGAGAAGCGCGTCATCGCCTACCACGAGGCCGGCCACGCGCTGGTGATGTACTTCGACAAGGACGCTGAGCCGCTGCACAAGGTCACGATCATCCCCCGCGGCCAGGCGCTGGGCGTCACGTTCATGCTGCCGGAGAAGGACCGGCACATCTTCCGCCGCAACCAGTTGCTGGCGCAGCTCCGCGTGACCTTCGGCGGGCGGATCGCTGAGGAGATGTTCTGCGGCGACATCTCCAGCGGCGCAGCGATGGACATCCGCCAGGCCACCGCCATCGCGCGGGCGATGGTCACCGAGTACGGCATGAGCGAGAAGCTCGGCTTCCTGCTCTACGGCATGGACGAGTCCAAAAACCCGTGGGAGCAGCCCGAGAAGCTCTACAGCGATGAGACCGCCCGGCTCATCGACCAGGAGGTCAAGGCGCTGATCGACCGCACCTACGCCGAGACGCGGCAGCTCCTGGAGGAGCACCGCGACCAGCTCGACGCGCTGGCCAAGGCGCTGCTGCGCTACGAGACGCTCTCGCGCGACGAGGTGGACAAGATCATGCGCGGCCAGCCGCTGGACAAGGCCACCGTCAGCGACCTGCTCCAGGCCGAGAAGCAAAAGAGCCGCCCGACCCAGGGCCGAACCGTCCAGCCCGACACGCCCGCGCTGGACGGCGACGCGCCCACCGCCATGCCCTCCCCGGCTTGATGCCCAACGCTCATCCCCAGGCACAAAGCAAAGGGTTGATCGTTAGGGATTCCCCATCGCCCGTCGGCGATCGGTGATGGGCGACCATCGACCAGCAATGGCTTTCTGATTCCTGATCCCCGACCTCCAGGGCGCAGCAAGCTGCGAATCCGCTGAGGCCTGTGTTAGACTACGCACCTGCCGCTGGAGGCGCCGGCTGCTGTACCCTTGGGGCGATTGCTGCTGGGCCTGTCCGCAAGTCAAGCAGCGGCGTGGGGCTGATTCCGATCGGGAGGCG
Organism: Phycisphaeraceae bacterium; assembly: GCA_036381755.1. GTDB lineage: Bacteria > Planctomycetota > Phycisphaerae > Phycisphaerales > Phycisphaeraceae > DASVCG01. Next base: position 3,298 of record DASVCG010000147.1, read on the forward strand.
ATTCCCATCATGGTTCGCATTGCGATTCTGGGCATGGGATTCATGGGCTGCACGCACTACCAGGCCTACCGCAAGGCGCCCGGCGCGCAGGTGACGGTGATCGCGGACCGCAACCCCAAGCGGGCCCAGGGGGACCTCTCGGGCGTGTGGGGGAACCTGGGCGAGGGGATGCCCCGGCAACTGCCGATGGACGGCCTGCGAGGCACGACGGACCTGCGGGCCCCCTTGACGATGGATGATGTGGACGTGATCGACATCTGCCTGGCCACGCCGCTGCACGTGGAGTTCGCCGTCGCGGCGCTGGAGGCGGGCAAGCACGTGATCTGCGAGAAGCCCCTGGCCGCGAGCACAGCCCAAGCTCACCCCATTCTGGAAGCCGCGGCCAAGGCCAAGGGGTTCTTCATGCCGGCGATGTGCATGCGCTTCTGGCCGGGCTGGTCGTGGCTGAAGGAGGCGGTGCGCGACGGGCGCTGGGGCCGGGTACTCTCAGCCAGCTTCAGCCGCCTGGCGTCGATGCCGCCGGGCTGGTTCCGCCAGGGCGATCTTTCGGGCGGCGCCGCGATGGACCTGCACATCCACGACACGGACTTCGTACATTACCTCTTCGGCACGCCGCGGGCGGTGACCAGCCGGGGCTACCGGCGCCTCTCCGGCCGGGTCGACCACCTGGCGACGCTGTACCACTACGACCAGGTGCCGCTGGTGACCGCGGAGGGCTCCTGGGCGCTGGCGGACGGCTTTGCCTTTTCGATGCGATACGTGGTCAATTTCGAAGAGGCGACGGCTGAATTCGACCTGTCCCGCCCCCAGCCGCTGACCGTCGTCCGCAACGGCCAGGCCCAGGCTGAGCCCTGCCCCCCCGGCGACGGCTTCGAGGGCGAGCTGGCCTATTTCGTGAATTGCGTTCAGCAGAACAAGCGGCCCGCCGTGGTGGACGCGGCCCAGGCGCTGGAGTCGATGCGGATCGTCGAGGCTGAGTGCCAGAGCATCGACACCGGCCGAACCGTCGAGCTTTAAGAAAACAGGGCCTCCGAAAAGCCGGTGGCCCTCGACACAGCCGCGCCATCCCCTCCAGCCCGCCCCTCCGACTCCTACCCCCCCTGCCTCCATAAACGTAAAAACGGGCGGAATTTTAGAACCCTTCAAGATCAGGAAACCTTTCTCCGCCTCACGGCCGATATGATAAAGGGCGTCAGCCCGTCCACGGGGGGAAGGCGACGGAAAAAGGCCAGACGGCGGGTCAAGGCTATCCGGGCAGCCCAAAGCGCGGCCTATGATTGCCTGGGCTGGCCTGTCTGGGCCAGGCGGAGCGGAGAAGCAAGCGGATGGACCCTTCGATCGAGCAGCCCTGGACAGTACGGAGGCTGATCGGCTGCGCCGCGCTGGTGCTGGCGGGCGTCCTGGTGTGCCTGGATGCCTGGGTGGACATCTACAACATCGCCCGGCGGGACGAGGAAGCCAGCCAGGTGTGGCTGGTGCCCGTGGTGGTGGGGTGGCTCATCTGGACCCGCAGGCAGCATCTTCGCGACGTGCAGTTGGGCAGCCACCTGATGGGGCCGGCCCTGATCGCCATCGGCTGGGCGGTCTCCTGGTTCGGCTATCACAACGCCATCCAATCGTTCTGGCATGGCGGGGCGGTGATGGTGGCGGTGGGCTGCCTGGCCACCGTCATGGGGCGGGACTTCGTGGCCCGATTCTGGCCGGCCCTGGCGGTGCTGGTCTTCCTGGTCCCGGTGCCGGCCATGGCCCGCCAGCAGGTGGCGATCCCGCTTCAGACCGCCACCGCCTCGGTGACGCAGTTCGTCTTCGAGCTGATCGGCGTGGAGGTCTACCGCAGCGGGAACGTGCTCCAGTACAACGGCATGGACGTGGCGGTGGCTGAGGCCTGCAACGGGATGCGCATGGTGTTCGTGCTGATCCTGGTGTGCTATGCAGTAGCGTTCGCCAGCCCGCTGCGGGCGTACGTGCGGGTGCTGATCCTGGTGCTCAGCCCCTTGTGCGCGATCGTGTGCAATGTCGTGCGGCTGGTGCCGACGGTGTGGGTGTACGGCCGAGCGCCGCAGCCGCTGGCGGACAGCTTCCACGAGCTAAGCGGCTGGGCGATGATCTTCGTGGCGTTCCTGCTGGTCATGGGTGTGCTGAGGCTGCTGCAATGGACGCAGTTGCCGGTGATGCAGCCCCAGGCCCGAACCGCCTAGAACGCTGCGCCCGCGATAAGGGGGATGCGCCCTCATGCAACGCAGAACGATCCATTACCTGGCGCCGCTGGCCGCAGTGCTGCTGTTGGTGGCGATGGCCCTGGGCAATCTCACCCGCACCAGCCCGCAGGATGCCGAGCCGTTCCACCTTCACGTGCGCCTGGCGGCGCAGGAGGTGCCCCGCCGCATCGGCGCCTGGGAGAGCCGCGACGTGGAGCCCCCGCCCTCCGCGGTGAGGCTGCTCAAGCCCAACGTCCTTTTAAGCCGCGTCTACCAGAACACCGTCACCGGCCGAGAGGCCCAGTTTCTTCTGGTCCACTGCAAGACCGCGAGGGACATGGCCGGCCACTACCCGCGCAACTGCTACACCAGCCACGGCTGGACGCTGGACTGGGCCCGACCCAGGGACTGGCTCGTGGGCGGGCTCAAAATCCCGGGCACCGAGTACCGCTTCAGCTACCACTACCCGGAGGGGACGATCTCCAAGATCGTGGCCAATTTCATGGTGATGCCCGACGGCCAGATCCTGCGCGACATCGAGGGGGTGCGCATGGCCGCGGCGGACTACACCAAGCACTTCTTCGGCGCAGCACAGATCCAGTTGGTCATCGGCGCGGAGGTGCCCGAGGAGGAGCGGAACGCGATCTTCCATGAGCTGATCGGCGCCAACCTTCCGCTGATTGAAGTGCTGCGCACCGGCCTGGCTCCCCCGCAGGACTGATCCGCTGCGCAACCCGGCCGACGCCGCCGGCTAAAGCAAGGGCCGCTGAGGTCCGAAAATCCAACCATCCATCGACGGGCCCAAGCCGCCCGCTGGGAATCGATTCATGCGTCTGCCATCGCAAACCAAGAAACGTCTTACCCTGCTGCTGGCGATCATCGTGGCGATCAGCTTCGGCATCGCCGGGCTGTACCACTACCAGCAGAAAAAGCGGTACCGCCAGGCCCAGGAGCACCGCCAGCAGGGCATGGCCGCCTACGAGGCCGGCAACTACCAACAGGCTGTCGAGCACCTGGAGCAGTACCTGCGGCAGGAGAGTGAAGACGCCCAGGCGCTGTACCGCTACGCCCATGCGCAGCTCCAGGTGCCCGAGCCGGGCAACTACCATGTCGCGCGGGCCATCAGCGCCCTGCAACGGGTGCTGCAGATCGATTCCCAATACCCCCAAGCCGCTGACGAGCTGCTGGAGCTGTACCGCCTCACCGACAACAGCAGCGAAGCGCTGGCCCTGGCCCAACGCATCCTGCAAACCAACCCCCAGCACCGCGACGCGCTGCGCACCCAGGCCATGGAGCTGGCCCGCCAGGGTCAATCCGCCCAGGCCCTGGAAGCCGCCCAGGCCTGCCTCGAGCTTGATGAGCTGGATTGGGGCATGCGCCTCTTGTCGTTCCAACTGCGCAGCCAGGCCGGCGAGCCGGCTCAGCAATTGGTGCAGGAGGCCCAGGCCCTGCGCGAAGCGCACCCCGAAGACCCGCGGTTCGAGATGATCCAGGCCTACACCTATGTGCTGCTGGGTGACGGCGATCAGGCCCAGCAGTGGCTGGCGACCGCGGCCACGCGCCCCTCGCCCGGCCCGGACTTCTCCATCACCCTCGTGCAGTTGCTGGACCGAGCGCAGATGTTCGAAACCTCTTTGAAGGTGCTCCAGCAGGCTGTGCAGCAGCAACAAGCCGCGCCCGATGATGCCCAGAAGGCGCGCCTGCGCAAGGAGTTGGTCCG
>DASVCG010000148.1:0-7815 GCA_036381755.1 Phycisphaeraceae bacterium
CACCGGGCTAAGCAGCATGACGCCCACGGGGTGCTGGTCTTCGTACAAGGCGAACCACAAGTTCGGGTCGAACCGCCCCGCGGCCATGTGGCCGGCGATGACGTCGTCGATTTGCCGAAGCCCCAGCAGGCCCGGGCAGTCCCGCGTCTGCTCGTAGCTGGCCAGGATTACCTGGCGAAACGCCTGGCGATGCTCCTCGCTCCAGTGCAGCAGGCGGTAGTTTTCGCCCGGCAGGATCAGGGGCTGAGGCTTGCGCGGGGCGTGCGCCTGCCGTTGCATGTAGATCAGCTCGGCCAGGCGCGTGAAGCCGGCCCGCTCCAGGGCAGCGGCCAGGAGCGATTGGCCTGGGTCCAAGAGCGCCTGGATGAGGCGGGTCTGGGCCGGGTCCTGTGCGGCGCAGACGGCGTGCAGAAGCCCCGCGGCCAGGTCCGTGGTGGGCCAGGAGGAGGCTGGGGAGGCGAACAGCATGGCGGTGCGGCCCGGGCAGGGCGTCAGCAAGGCCGCCATTGCTGGCCGGCTGCGGTCATCCCGGGCGATCCAGAGCTCATCCAGGAGAATCTGCCGGCCCCAGTCGCTGCGGAGGAAGCGGTCCACCGCGGGGTCGCGCCCGGAGGGTCGGCCGGTCAGCAGCAGCGCCAGCGCTTCGCGTTGCAGGTCTGGCCCGGCCCGCTCGAAACGGGGCCGGCTGGTATCCTCCTGGCCGACGGCTGAGGGATAGAGACCGGCCATGACGTAGCCCCGATGCGTGGCGGACGCTGGATTCGAAGCGCCCTGGCGTTGAGCGGGCTGGCGGGCCCTGACGGAGCGATTGACCAGCCCGCGCCTGATCGTACAATGGCCCTCATCGTCGGGAAAGCTCTTGTTGACACCATCTTAAGGCGAGGTTGACCATGAGCCGCCGATCCCTGCTTCCCCTGATGGGCTTGTTCATCGTTTTGCTGGCGGGTGCTCGCTCGCCGCTGGCGGCATATCCGGAACCGGCGATCGTCAGCCCCTCCTGGAACCTGGACTTCACGTTTGAGGCTCCCCGGCTGATTGCTGTGGAGGACATCGCTGGGACGGTGCACTGGTATTGGTACATGATTTATGAGGTGACGAACCAGACGGGTGAAGATCAGCTCTTTATTCCGGAGGTCACCATCGCCACCGATACCGGCCGAATCATCGAGGCCGGGCGGGGCGTGCCCGCAGCGGTGTTCGCCAAGATCAAGGAGCGGCTGGGCGATCCTCTGCTGGAAAGCCCCATCCAGATCGTGGGGCGGCTGCTCCAGGGCGTGGACTATGCTCGCAAGAGCGTGACCATCTGGCCGGCCTTCGAGCAGGACGTGGATGAGTTCACCGTGTTCTTCAGCGGCCTGTCGGGCGAGACGCAGACCATCGCCCACCCTGCCACCGGCGAGCCGGTGCTGATGCGCCGCACGCTGATGATTCGCTTCAGCCTGCCCGGCACGCCCGCCAATCCTCAGCAGCAAAAGGCCGTTCTCCAGGACCAACGCGAGGTGATGCGCTGACGGGCTAAAACAGGGGGCAGAGGGTAGGCGGTAGAGGGCAGGATTTAGAAAAAAACAGGATCATTAATCGGGGCTGAGGCTACATCAAAAGGCGAGGGGTACATGAATAAGCCCTCTTCCCCAATGGGGCAGCCCCCGCCCCGGAAGAGACAGCCCCCGGAAGGGACAGACGGCAGAGATCGAGAATTAGACATTTGTGATTGAGGATTGGCGCTCGCCAGAGGTCTTGTCTCGTCTCATCAATCACAAATCACCAATCGAAATCGGAAAATGTTGGGTTTTTAACCAGTTGGTCGTCGGAAATCGGCAAGCCCCAAAATTCCTTTTGTCTTCCTGGTGTTCTTTTTTGTCCTTTGCGCCTTGGGGGTTTGTCTTTCTTGGCGCTCCCCGTGTCTTGGTGGTTTATTCTGTTAGGCGTTCGGACAGGAAAGGCGGTGGGGCTGCATGCTCCGTGTGGTGGTGATTGGACTGGGGCCGATCGGCGCTGGCTGCGCCCGGGCGATCGAGGCGGAGTCGGGGCTGGAGCTGACGGGGCTGGTGGACACCGACCCGCGCAAGCAGGGTCTGGCCTTGTCGGAATTGGCCCAAGAGGCGGTGGGCCCGCCGATGGAATCGGACCCGGGCCTGCGCATCGTGGGCGACCTGGACGAGGCGCTTGAGGGCGGCGCGGATGTGGCGGTGGTGACGGCCACGTCGCGATTCGATGAGGCGGCGCCCCTGCTTGAGCAGTTGATCGAGCGCGGCGTGTCGGTGGTCAGCAGTTGCGAGCAGATGGCCTGGCCGTGGTACAACCACCCGGAACTGGCCCGGCGGATCGACGCAGCGGCACAGCGGGCGGGCGTGACGTTGCTGGGGGCGGGCGTCAATCCCGGCTTCATCATGGACGCGCTGCCGGTGATGCTGTCGTCGATGGTGCGAAGGGTCAGCGGCGTGCGGTGCAGGAGGCGGGTGGACGCGAGCCTGCGCCGCCCGTCGCTGCAAAAAAGGATCGGCGTCGCGCTGAAGCCGGAAACGTTCCATCAACTGGCCCAGCAGGACAAAGTGGGCTACGCGGGGCTGGCTGAATCGGTGGCGCTGATCGCTGCGGGCGTGGGTCGGCATGCGGCGCCCGGCAGCATCGAGGAAACACTCGAGCCGGTGCTGGCTGAGCGGGCGATTCCCTCGCCGCTGGGGCTGGTGAGCCCGGGCGAGGTGGCGGGGCTGCGCAACACAGCCCGCTGGCAGGGACAGGGGGTTCAGATCGAGCTGGATCTGACCATGGCGGTGGGCCTGGCTGACCCGCAGGACCGGATAATTCTTGAAGGCCCGGTGCCGGTGTGCCTGAAAATCCCTGGTGCTTTGCCGGGCGACTCGGCGACGGTCGCGGCGCTGCTCAACCACATCCCCCGCTTGCGGGCGCTCAAGCCGGGCCTGCGCACGCGGCTGGACGTGCCGCTGGTGGGCTGCTCCAATCGTGATCGGTAGCGATTGTTATAGAGGGTAGAGGGCAGGCGGCAGAGGGCAGGCGCGGATTTTGCCTTTTGATGCAGCTTCAGCCGCGCCCCCTGTTGGGGGCGGGCTATTGGATATAGCTCCATCCGCGCGCCCACTGGGAGCGGGCTATTAGAAATCCTCAATCTCTAACCCCCAAGCCCTAATCCCTCTTTGTCTTTTGTGTCTCTGTGCATTTCGCAGATGTTTTTAAAAATTCGCGACAGGGGATTCGCGCAAGGCCAGGGGCGGGTCGAGGATTTCTTTGAGGATGACCGCCTGGGCCAGCGACTGGGGCGTGATCGGGCCGATGCGAAGCGCGGGGCGCTTGGGCTTGGCGGGTTGAACCAGCGACATGGGGGGCGCGACGCGCTCAAGGCTCAGACGCTCCTGCTGACGCCTGCGGGCCAGGGCTTGCTGCTGAGTCTGCTGCTGGCGCAGGATCTGCTGCCTCCGCTGTTCCTGGGCGCGTCGCTGAGCCTCCTGCTGCGCCTGGAGCAGGGCGCGCCTGCGGGCTAGCTCCTGCTGCTGCTGACGGGCCCGCTGGGCGGCCTGGGCCTGGGCCCGCATCCTGGCCTGAGCCTGAAGGTCGGCGGGAGGCGTTCGCAGGCCGGGGATGGTCTGGGGCCGCTGCTGTTGCTGTTGCTGCGCTTGGCGCAACTGGCGGGCGCGCTCTTCGTACTGGGCTTTGGCCCGTGCGCGGGCGATGCGCTGGGCCATGGTCAGGTTGGTTGGCTCTGACGAGGGTTGCTGCGCGGAGATCTCCATCCGCTGCTGGGTGATTGTCTGGAGGTCCTGGCGTTGGCGCTGCGTCAGTGCGTCCAGGTCGGCCTGGCCTTCCTGCCTGGCGTCGCGCAGCATCCGCTGGAGCTGGCGCTTGCGCTCTTCCTGCTGCTGGGAGTATTTTTTCGCGGCGTTGGCGATCCATGATCCGATCACGATCAGGGCCAGCACGCCATACATCACCAGATCATCCAGCATGGTCGCCTCGCTTTTAGAGCGGCAAAGAGGGTTGATGGGTGAATTAAATCACCCGGCTGGGCGTTCCGTCATGGTCATAGTTTATCCTGCGGTTCGACGCGGAACAGCGGGCGGTCGTTTTGAGAGGCCTGCATCATCTGGAAACCGACGCGGTAAACCGGCTCGAGCACCGCGGGGGTGAGCACCTCCTGCCAGGGCCCGGCGGCCAGGAGCCTGCCGTGGTCCATGAGCCAGACCTCGTCGGCGTAGCGTGCTGCCAGGTTCACGTCATGGAGCACCGCCAGCACCGCCAGGCCGCGGCGGGCCTGTGCGTGGAGGAGGTGCATCATGTGGTGCTGGTGGCGCAGGTCGAGGTTGTTGACGGGCTCATCCAGGAGCATGAGGCGTCCCTGGCCGATGGACTGGGCCACGGCTCGGGCGATGAGGACGCGTTGCTGCTGGCCGCCTGAGAGCTGCGAGAAGATGCGGTGGGCCAGGTGGGTCAGCTCGCAGCGGTGGAGGGCTTCCTGCACCGCGGATTCGCCGCCACCCCAGGCGTACCGGCCCATGCGGACCACCTGCTCGACGGTGAAGGAGAACCGCACGCCGCCTTGCTGGGGGACGTAGCTGATCCACCGGGCGCGCTGTTTGGGCGGGAGGGCTGAGATGGGCCGGCTGTCCAGCGTCACCTGCCCCGACCAGGGCGTAAGCTGGCCCAGGATCAGCCGCATGAGGGTGGTTTTGCCAGCGGCGTTGGGCCCCAGCAGGCAGCACAGCCGACCGGCGTGCAGCGTGCCGCTGACGCCATCCACCACGGCCACGCCCGGCTCATAGCCGAAGCGGACCTGCTCCAGGCGCAGCACCGGCTGGGGCGCGGACGCCGGAGGGAAAGCCGGGTCCGCCGACGCTGACATCAGGGGCGTGGTCATCGGGCGAAAGTCCTGAAAAACCGCTGCGGGACGGCATGCGGGGCGGTCAACTGGGCGATTTCTAACGATTTTACCGTTTTGGCGCTTAGGTAAGTTCCATAATCGGCCGATGTCATTCAAGAGCCGCCAGCATTTGCGGCTGAGATAACCATGAGCAGTGCACCGCCCCCGACACCCCCTACTTCCAGCTCCTCGCACGCCGACGAGGTGCTGGGCCTGCTTAGCGAGTTGGAAGAGCGGTTCAACCGCCTCAAAAACTGGCAGCTCCAAAGCGACGAGCACCTGAACCAGCTTCGCCAAAGCGCCCAGCAGCTCCACGCCAAGCAGCAGCAGCTTCAGCAACAGGAGCAGGAGCTTGAAGCTGCGCGTCAGCGGCTTCAGGAGCGGCAGGCGGAGCTGGACAACCAGGCCCTGGCCCTTCAGGCCCAGCAGACCGACCTGAACCACGCCCGCGCCCAAACGGACGAGGAGCGGCAGAAGCTGGCCGCCTGGCAGGAGCAGTTGGAAACGCGGGCCGCGGACCTGGACCAGGCCCAGCAGGCGCTGCAACGGCAGCAGCAGGCCTACGATGAGGCCGCGGAACGTCTTGAGGCACAACGGGCGGAGGTGGAGAAGCTCAAAGCCCAGCTCATCGAGCAGCGAGCGAGCCTGGAGAAGCAGCGGATCGATCTGAAGCTGCGCTCCGAGGCGGTGGAGGCGCAGCAGCAGCAACTGGAGCGGGCGCGTCAGGAGCTGGCTGAGCAGGCGGTCATCATCGCTGACGATGAGGATCGCACCAAGCAACTGGAGGAAGCCCAGGCGCAGATCGACCGCCTGCGTCAAGAGCTGGAGCAGGACCGCCAGGCCCTGGCTGAACAGGAGTCGGAGCTGCACCAACAGCAGCAGCAGCTTCAGCACCAGCAGCAGGCGATGGAGCAACGCCGGGGGGAACTGGAACAGCGTCAAAAGGAATTAGACCAGCGCCAGCGGGAACTGGACCAGCGCCAAAAGGAATGGGACCAACGTCAGGGGGAGCTGGAATCGCAGCGTCGGGCGGTGGAGGAGCAGGCCAAGCGGCTCGAAGCGCGAAGCAAGCAGCTGGATGAGCGTCAGCAGGAGCTGGACCGCAAGCAGGAGGCGTATCGCCAGACGCTGCAAAAGAGCACGCAGCAGGTCGCTGCGGAGCGGGAGCACGTGCGTCAGAAGGAGGAGTCGCTCAACCGCCGATCCGCTGAGCTGGAGAAGGAAAAGGAGAAGATCGCCAGGCGGCTTGGCCAGCTCAAGCAGGCTGACGCGGTGCTCCAGCGGCGTCGCCAGCGGCTGCGTCAGCACGTCTCTGCCATTCGCCAGCGCGTCGAGTCGATCCGCGAGCAGAAGCAGATCAAGCAGGAGATCCACACCGCTCAGCAGACCGGCTTGGAGAAAGAGCGGCAGATGCTGGTGGAGGTGCGCAAGTTCCTCCAGGCCAGCGAGGCGATGATGGCGCGTCGCTGGGCGGTGCGCACCGCGGCGAGCCTGACGACCAGCGTGGTCATCGCGGTTTCGCTGCTGACGGTGCTCAGCTTCGGCGTGGCGTACCGGATCGCCTCGCCGGTGTGGGAAGCGGCGATGGCTATCCAGGTGAAGGAGCCCCCTGCTGACCCGCCCCCGGCACCCCAGGCGTGGCTGGAGAGCCAGCGTCAAACCTTGCTGAGCGAAGCGGTGCTATCGGAGATTCTGAGTCAGTTGGATCAGCGTGGGGTGCGGGATTATGAAGGCACCGCGGCTTTGAGCGAGAAACTGCGCAGCGACCTGAGCCTGTCGGGCAATCCCGACCGCCTGGTGCTGCGTTATCGTCATGGGGACAAAGAGCGGGTTGAGGTGATTTTGGAATCGATCGGCCGGGCGTTCGTGGGCCATCGCATGGCGCAGGACCGCCTGGCCGGCCGACCTGATTCGGCGCAGATTCTTGAGCCGGCCCAGCGCAGCGAGCAGCCGTACCGCGACAACCGCTTCAAGATCGGCGTGACGCTGTGGCTGTCGCTGGCGGTGCTGTGGCTGACCGCTGCGGTGGTTCTGCGTCGCAGGCTGCTGCGTGCCCCGCGGGTGCTCGATGAGAATGCCCCGGAACTTGCTGTGCTGGACAAGCCCGGCCGAAGGGCGTCTTCGCCCTCATCCGCTGATGACGCCGCGACTGATTGACCGTCCCGGCTGTCAGAACCCTGGCACCCCTGCTGGGGGCGATGTCCCGCTGCCTTCTGATTTTGACGCAGATTTCTCTACGCCGCCTCTGAAGCCGCCTGGCCGCCCTCGAGGCTCCAACCCAATCGCTTGAGGAACGCGGAGAGCCGGTGCAGGTAGCGGGCGTCGGAGTCGGTGAGCACGTCGTCGATGAGCACCTCCTCCAGCACGTCGCGAAGCAGGTCGGCGTGGAGCCAGCGGAGCTGACGCGGAGGCATCTTCTGGGCGAGGGGATAAAGCTCGTCGAAATCGCGCTGGGTGAACCTGCCCTTGATGGCGATCTCCTCCAGCCGCTGGGCGTAGTCGGCGAAGGGCTTGGCGCGGCGGACCACCTGGTCGGGGCTGAGCGTGATGGGGGCGCGGGGCAGGAACGTCCGCCCGCCATCCTCGACGCTGATGATCCGGTCGATGCGGAAGTTTTTCCAGCCCGCGGTCTGCTCGGGGCGGACCTGGTAGCACAGCACCAGGAGCGTGCTGCGTCCCTCCGCCAGGCTGTAGGGCTCCACCCATCGCGGGCGCAGGTCCGTCAGCGCTGGCCGCTGGTAGACCAGCTTGGCCAGGCGACGCTGATGGGCCAGTTGGGCCAGGCGTTCGACCTGCTCGATCATGACGCGATTCCCGGCGGCTGACGGCTGGCCGATGCGTCGCCCTCCCGCGACGATGCGGCCGTGACCCAGCCCCGCCCCGCTTGACGCATCCCCTTCTTATGCAACTATAGGCTGGCCAAAGTCCCGGTCGGGCAAGAC
>DASVCG010000149.1:0-9110 GCA_036381755.1 Phycisphaeraceae bacterium
CCGAGCCGCTCTTGGAGGAAGCTCGCCGGATTGCCCGCCAAGCCCCCGATTTCGCCCCCGCCCGCGCCTTTCTGGGCAAGATCCTGCTCTTCCACGGCCACGTCCAGGAGGCCCTGGCCGAGTTCGAGGCATCCCTAGCGCTGAACCCCGATCAGCCCGCGGTGCACCTGGCTGCGGGCACGATCGCCCTCAAGCTCAACCAGCTCGACCAGGCCCGGCAGCACTACGCCCAGGCCGTCCGCCTGGACCCGGCTAACAGCCAGTACCGACTGCACTTGGCGCAATCCTGCCTCCGGCAGAACCACGACGATGAAGCCCGCCGGGTCCTGGAGGAAGCCCTTCGGCTGGACGCCTCGCTCCACGCCGCCCACGCCATGCTCGCGGGCCTTGACGCCAAGCAGAACCAGGTTCAGCAGGCGCTGGAGCAGATCAAGCGAGCCATCGACCTGGTGCCCGCGCAGGACCTGAACACCCGCGTAGCCTATGTTCGCCAGCGGGCGGCGCTTCTGTGCCGGATCAATCAGCCCGAGGTGGCCCTGGCGGTGCTGCGCGAGCTGCCCCCCGCCAAGCAATGGGATCCGGGCGTGATGGAGGATTTAGCCCGCTGCTGGGACCTGATGGGCCATCCCGAGCGTGCCGCGGCCCACTACGAGTTAGCGGTTCGGCTGGACCCCACCAACGACCTGGCCGCGCTGGCCTCAGCCCGCTGGTACCTGGAAGCCGGCCAGCCCCAGGACGCCCGCCGCATGGCCGAGGCCCTCCGCCGCATCAACCCCCGCTGCCCCGATCTGCCCGAGCTGCTCAGCCGTCTGGAGCAGATGGAAAAGCAAGCCGCCGCCTCGCGGGAAGAGCAACGCTGATTCAGCGTCTTAGCGGTCTCTCTGCGCCTGCCCCCTTCCGGGGGCCCCTACCCTCTCCACTGGCTGAGCAGCTCCACGGTCAGCCGCACGCCGTAGCCGGTGGGGCCTTTGGGGTACAGGGGGGTGTCTTTCCTGGCGTCGGCGACGCCGGCGATGTCGAAGTGGGCCCAGGGGATCGTCGGCAGCCTGGTGGGAGCGTCGCTGCCCACGAAGTGGGAGAGGAACGCGGCGCCCTGGATGGGGTGCGCCTCGCGTTCGCCGGCGTTGATCAGGTCGGCATGGGTGCCGCGGATCAACTGGCGATGCTCGTGCCACAGCGGCAGCTCCCAGACTCGCTCGCCGGTGAAGTCCGCGGCGCGCTGGATCCGCTGGCGCAGGTCGCCGTCGTTGCAGAACAGGCCCGCGCAGAACGAGCCCAGGGCCACCACCACCCCGCCGGTGAGCGTGGCGAAATCCAGCACCGCGCGGGGGCGGTAGCGCTGCGTCCCGTAGGCCAGGGCGTCGGCGAGGATGAGCCGGCCCTCCGCGTCGGTGTTGGTGATTTCCGCGGTGACGCCGTTGGCGAAGCGGATGATGTCGTCGACGCGGTAGGCGTCGTCGTCGATCATGTTCTCCACCGCGGGGATCAGGCCGACGACCGGGACGGGCAGCTTCAGGCGGGCGACGGCCTCCATGATGCCGATGACCGCGGTGCCGCCGCTCTTGTCATATTTCATGCCCGTCATCGCCTGGGGCGGCTTGAGCGAGTAGCCGCCGGTGTCGAACGTGACGGCCTTGCCCACCAGCAGGACGGGGGCAGCGCTGGCCCTGGTCCTGCTGCGAGTCTTGGTCGCGCGGGCGCGGCGGGCGTGGGTGCGAGCGCCGGGCCATTCCAGGCAGATCAGCACCGGGTCGCGCGAGCCGCCCCCGCCTACCGCCAATAGACCGCCCATTCCCAGCCGCTTGGCCTGGCTCTCCCGGATCAGCGTGCACTTGAGCCCGACCCGCTGGGCCAGCTTTCGGCAGTAATCCGCCAGATAGTCGGGGTGGGCGACGTTGGGCGGCGTGGCGGCCAGCTCGCGCGCGGTGGTGACGCTGTCCCCGATCAGCAGCGCCCGCTCGGCTGAGGCGCGAAGCGGAGGCTCGATCAGGAGCTTCAGGTCGATCGCCGGGCCGTTGAAGGAGCTGTTTTTCTTGCCCGCGGCGCCGCGGAAGCGGTCGAAGTCAAACCGGGCGATCGCCACGCCGTCGCCCACCGCGGCCCCGGCCTGCTCCGCTGAGAGCCGCTCATTCAGCCCGCCCATCACCAGCAGGCCAAGCTGCTTTACCCGGGCGGCATAGGCGGCGCGCAGCACGCGGGCCGCAGCGATCCGTAGCGCGTTGCTGGTGAACTGCTCCTCTTTACCCAGCCCCGCCACGTACACCCGCTGGGGGATGCCCCGCCCGGAAGCGGCTGGATAGAGCGCGCTGACGCTGCCCTCCGAGGCGCTAAATTCTTGCCGTTTCAGAGCTTGGGTCAGAACGCCCCCAAGCTGCTGATCCAGCTTCTCATAGCCTTCGGGCAGTTGCTTGACCTGGTCGAACATCACCACCGCCACCGCTTCGGGCAGCGCTTGTCTTAGCGGCGTTGCTTGAATCTTGCGGTACATGGGTCATCTCCTGTGCCGGCGTTGCCTCGGCGGTGAACCTGAAATCCACGCCGCCCCCGCTGCTGCAAGCAAGGCAAGCGCCCCGCGGGCGCGAAGGCTCCCCTGGAGCTGGCAAGCTGGGCCCGCTTGAGGGGGACTTTCAGCGGGCTCCCACAAGCTCAGTATAAAACGAGATTTGAAACGCATCAGCGCCGGCTATTCCATTGACACCCTCAGGCCGCGTTGATACCCTGCCCGCTGGCCGGCTGTTCTCTTAAGCGCCGGCCTCCTGCTCGTGGATTCTGTTTCGGAGAAACAGCGCATGACACGGTGCCGATGCCTGCCCGATGAGGCGCTGGTGGCTCTCGTCGCCCTGGTGGTCGGGTGGGTCGGCCTTGCCGCTGCGGCGCAGCAGACGGCGAACCAGATCCCGCCTGACCTGATCAGCTCGACCAGTCTGGACGACGCTCAGAAGAGCACCATCGAAGATTACGTGGAGCAGTGGGCCAACCGCCTGACCATCGGCGAGGACGCGGAAGTGGCCGAGGCGCGTCGGCAGCTTTTGCAGCCGCTGGGGCTGGGCTCAGCCTCCGAGCCGTTTGTGGAGTTCTACAGCCAGACCGTCAGCCAGAAGCTGACGCCGGCGATCGGGCATGAGCGGCTGGTCGTCCGGCTCAACGCCTTCATCGTCGCGGCTCGGCTGCGCGGCGAGGCGGTTTTCACGCTGATCGACCAGGGCCTGAAGGACGCCAGCCCCGCGGTGCGCTACTGGGCCGCCAAGGCTGCGCATAACGCCATCGAAGCCGGTGGATTAAACAACGACGCCCAGCTCCGCACGCTGAGCCTGCTCACCCAGCGGCTGGACCAGGAGGACGCGGCGCTGGTGGTGCGGATGATCCTGCTGGCCATCGCCAAGCTCAACGTGCCCGCAGCCACCGACGCGCTGCTCGAATCGCTCAACACCCGCGTCACGCTGCACGCCTCGTCCGAATCCGCCCAGGCGCTGGTGGCGGAGCAGGCGGCGTTGCAGCAGCTTTATCAGAAGCTGATCACCGCGGGCAGCAATCCGTCGGCCCACGAGGCCCTGCGCCGGCTGGCCCGCACCGCGGTGCGCTACATGGACCTGGCCGCGGCCCAGCTCGACGCCGGGCGGGTTTCCGCTGAGGCGCGCGACGGCCACGTGCAGATGATCACGCTCGCTGAGGCCGTTCTGATCTACACGCGCAACGTTCTGGGTTCACCCCGCCCGGCCCCCAACTCGGTGGCGGCGCCGGTGCGCGTGGGCGACTGGAAAGCCGTCCGCGCCATCGCGGATCACTGGCGGTCTGTCCTGCGGGAGCCGCCCTTCGACTTCTCCGACAGCGATCTCAAGCTCGTGCCCGACGCCGAATCGTGAGCCTCGCCTGTCTGGATCGAGCCGCTTTGCGCAGCCGCGGGCGGCTGGGCGGGAACGCAGCGCCCGCATGCAGGGATGCGCCCGTCTGTGTCGCGGTCGGAGCGGCGGTTTTGCCAGCTTGTATGGTTAGCCGGGGGTTATACACTAAGTTTTATCAGCCGCCTGAGCTTGGCTTTGCCGGCTGATGGCGGGGATGGTGGGCGGTTGTCGTTTTAAAGGGGACAGGCCGGATGGGAGTCCAAGGGGTTGCCCGGTGGTGGTCAAGGTGGGTTGGGGCTGATCGTCGCTTGCCCCTGCCGCCGACGCGCCGGCGCTCCGGGGCGGTCACCGGGCTGAAGGCAGCGGCGAGGCTGGCTGTCGCAGCGGTGATTCCCGCGGTGCTATTGGGCCCGGCGAGGCCCGCCCAGGCCGCGGATGGGCCCCAAGAGGTGATCGAGCTTCGCGCCTGGGGGGTGCCCGACACAAGCAAAGCCACCGTGGACAGCCTGGCGAGCCTGGCGATCATCGACGCCTTTCAGAAGGAGTATCCGTATATCCGCCCGGTTTCGACCACCGGCTTGCAGTTGCCCGGCGGGCGGACGATGGACGTGATCCCGCTGATGCAGATCGCCGGCGAGATCCCGCCGGAGGTCATCTACGTCAACTTCCGCCAGTCCGACACCTACATCCGCCAGAAGTTCCTCCACCCGCTGGACAAGTACATCGAGCGGGATCTGCTGGGCCAGGAGCTGCCCCAGGGCCACCTGCTGGACAACGAGGCGTACCTGGAGCGGATCAAGGCGATGCCCAGCTATGAGGACCACCTGGCCTGGCGCGTGCCGGACCAGTGCTGGGCGGTGATGCGGCGGGAGTGCCCCTATGGGGAAACCTGCCCCCACCTGGCCGAATGGGGCGCTGAGCCGGCCACGCGGCATTACCACATCTGGGCGTTCCCCCAGGGCCCCCTGGTGATGGCGCTGGTGTATCGGCGGGACCTGCTCTTTGAGGCGGGCCTGCCCGACCGCGCGCCGAAAACGCTGGAGGAGATGCTCGACTGGGCCATGCGGCTCACCGATCCGGCACGGGATCGCTACGGCATGGCGATCAACCTCGCGGAGCCGGGCTGGAGCACGCTGGGCATCCTCTACTCCTACGGCGGGCGGGTGGTCGAGCAGGACGACCAGGGCCAGTGGCACTGCGTGTTCGACACGGAAGAGGCGGTGGAGGCGTACTACTTCGTCGCCCGGCTGTTCCTGGAGCCTTTCGAGCGCGACGGCAAGAAGGTCTCGGGCGTGGTCTACCCCGCGGAGCTGCTGACGGTGGGCTCCTCGGTCAAGTGCGCCTTGAGCTTCGAGTACCTCGACAGCCGCTTCTTCACCGAGAAAGACCCGGCCCAGTACGGCTACGGCGCGGTGCCGCTGGGCCCCACCGGGCTGCGCGGCAGCGAGTTCAACTCGCGGATGACCGGCATCTACGCCGGCCTGGCGGATGACCCGGCCAAGCGCGACGCGGCCTGGGAGTACATCCGCTTCTACGACGGCCTGGAGGCTCGCCGAATCCGCGCGGAGGTGTTCGTGGAGCACGGCATGGGCCGGTTCGTCCAGCCGGACCTGCTCAAGCTGGCCGGCTACGACGAGTACGTGGCCCAGACGCCCCCCGGCTGGGCCGAGATGTACCAACTGGCCCTGGAAAACGGCGTGCCCGAGCCCTACGGCAAGAACTGTCAGTTGGTGTACCGCTACGTCTCGCAGGCCGTCGACCAGATCCGCACCGACGGGGTGGTGCGCGACGCGATCCAGAGCGGCGACGCCCAGACGGCCAAGAACCGCATCCGCCAGATCCTCAAGGACCGCGTGGCTTACAGCAACGAGAAGATGCTGGGCATCCTCCCGCCCCAGGAGCGCCAGGTGCGCAGGTGGGTGGCCACAGCGGTGGCGGCGGCGATCGCGGTGGTGTTCTTCTTCGTGTTCCGCCACGTGTTCCAGGTGTTCAACCGGGCCCACGCCGACGCCTCGACGCCCGGCGCCGACCAGGGCCAGGGGCACTGGCAGCTATCGCGCTACGGCTGGGCGTATCTGCTGATGCTGCCGGCGCTGGGCTCGATCGCCCTGTGGGCGTACTACCCGCTGGCCCGCGGCACGCTGATGGCGTTCCAGGACTACAACGTGCGCGGCTTCAGCGAGTGGACCGGCATGGAGAACTTCGCCTCGGTGCTCTACTCGGGCGAGTTCTGGCACGCGATGTGGGTGTCGCTCAAGTACGCGGTGCTCTATGTGCTCTTTGGCTTCTGGACGCCCATCGCGCTGGCGCTGCTGCTGGCGGAGGTGCCCCAGGGCAAGTGGTTCTTCCGCACGATCTACTTCCTGCCCGCGGTGCTCTCGGGGGTGGTGGTGATCTTCCTGTGGAAGAACTTTTACGGGGAGTACGGGCTGATCAACGACCTGCTCAACACGGTGATCGGCCTGCTCAACCACCTGCCGGGCGTGGAGCTGGCGGAGGTGCGGACGCGGTGGCTGGACAGCCCGCGGTTCGCGCTGTTTTTCTGCCTGCTGCCGACGATCTGGGCGGGCATGGGGCCAGGGTGCCTGATCTACCTGGCGGCGCTCAAGACCGTGCCGGAGGAGATCTACGAGGCCGCGGACATCGACGGGGCGGGGATCCTGCACAAGGTGTTCCACGTGGCCCTGCCGGGGATCAAGGGCCTGATCCTGATCAACTTCGTGGGGGTGATGATCGGGGTGATCCGCTCGGGCGGGGAGTTCGTGCTGGCGATGACGGGCGGAGGCCCGTACAACCCCTACGGCCAGACGGAGGTGGTCGGGCTGCACATCTTCTGGGAGGCGTTTGGCTATCTGCGGTTCGGGGCCGCCACCGCGATGGCGTGGGTGCTGGGGGCGATGCTCATCGGCTTTACCCTCATGCAGCTCAAGAAGCTGAGTCAGATGGAGTTCAAGGCGGCTAGCGCGACTGGAAAGTGAACCGATGCCCATCATCAGCCGGGTCGGCAATCGCAGCATCAAGGTCCGGGCGGTCTACGCAGCGGTGTACGCGCTGCTGATCGTCGGGGCGGTGAGCATGGTCTACCCGTTCCTGCTGATGCTGGTGGGCTCGGTCAAAAGCGAAGCCGACTTCAACGAGACCCAGTCCTACCCGCACTACTGGTTCGACGACGCGGCGCTGTTCCGCAAGTACGCCGAGTCCAAGCACAACGTGGACATCAGCGTCGTCGAGCGGTACTGGGGCCGGCGCGTGGGGTCCTGGAGCGCCATCGAGCCGATCCTCCCGCAGGATCCCAAGGTGCTCGAGGCGTACCTCGAGTGGCGCGAGCAATGCCCCTGGTGGGAGCTGGGGCACACCGGCGGGGGGAAGCTGCTGCCTATCAACGCGCGGCTGTTCCGGGACATGCTCTATGAGCAGTTCGACGGGGACATCCTGGCGATGCAGCAGGCGCTGGACGTGCCCTACAAGAGCTGGAGCAGCGTCATCCCCCCGCCGCTCAACCCGTTCCGCTACCAGCAGCGCGACGCCCGGCCGTTCGACGCGGCCTTCTACCGCTTTGCCCAGACCCGACCCATCCAGGACCGCCTGATCTTCAACCCCGACGGCGAGTTCCGCTACCAGTTCCTGGTCTACCAGTACGGCAGCATCGAGGATTACAACCGCCAGCACGGCACGTCTTACACCGCGTACGAGGAGATCTTCCTCACCCGCCAGCCGCCGGCCCAGGAGGGGCTGATCCGCGACGACTGGGAGCGGTTCGTGCGCAACCAATTGCGGCTGGACTGCATCCGCCTGCTGCCCCAGGCGGAGGAGGCCTACCGGGCCTACCTGGCCCAGCGCTACAACGGCGATATCGCATCGCTTAACGCCAAGCACAGCACAGATTACGCCTCGTTCGAGGAGATCCCCCTGCCGCAGCGCGCTCCCAAGCCCATCCTGGCGCAGGTGGACTGGGAGGGGTTCATCAAGGATGCACAGGTCTGCAAGCTGGAGTGGATCGAGGTGGACGGGCCGCGCCAGGCGTTTGAGGCGTTCCTGGCCCAGCGCCTGGGCGTGCCGGTGGAGGAGGTCATCCCCACCGGGCTGCCCATCGCCGAGGCCGATTACCACGACACCGTCGCCCATGCCTCGGAGCTGCGCTGGGAGTTCACCACGCGCAACTACAAGCAGGTGCTGGACTACATCCTGCTCCACGGCAACGGCATCGCCAACACGCTGATCTACTGCGGCCTGGCGGTGGGCACGGCGCTGATGGTGAACCCGCTGGCGGCCTACGCCCTGAGCCGCTATCGGCCGCGGAGCACCTACACGGTGCTGCTGTTCTGCATGGCGACGACGGCGTTCCCCGGCGAGGTGACGATGATCCCCGCGTTCCTGCTGCTCAAGCGGTTCCCGCTGTGGCCGCTGGCGGGCGGGGTGGCCGCCTTCCTGGTCGGGATCGCCCTGTTCAACCGCCTGCTGAGCCGCTGGCCGGAGATGATCCGCCTGACGCTGGCCGTGGCGCTGGGCGTGCTGGTGGGGGCCTGGGCTGTGCCGATGATGACGGACAAGCCCTACGTGAGCCTGCTCAACACCTTCGCGGCGCTGGTGCTGCCGACGATGGCCAACGGGTTCAGCATCTTCCTGCTCAAGGGCTTTTTCGACTCCCTGCCGCGCGAGCTCTACGAGGCCGCGGACATCGACGGCGCAGGCGAGTGGACCAAGTTCTGGACGCTGACGATGAACCTGTCCAAGCCGATCCTGGCGGTGATCGGCCTCCAGGCGTTCATCGCCGCCTACAGCGCATTCATGATGGCCCTGATCATCATCCCCGACCAGGACATGTGGACGCTGATGGTCTGGCTGTTCCAGCTCCAGAGCGAGGCGCACCCCGCGGTGATGTACGCGAGCCTGGTCATCGCCGCGATCCCCACCTTCCTGGTCTTCACGTTCTGCCAGAACCTGATCATGCGCGGCATCGTGGTGCCGGTGGAGAAGTAAGCGGCGAAGCGTCGCAGGTGGCGCCCCCGGCACCCCCGGTATGGCTGCACCGCCCGCGCGCCCAGCGGGATAGCGTCATCAGCGGGGCGGCTCCGGATTTGCCAACCGCGGCTATCGGGGCGGCTGGATGCGTACAATCGCCGCTGTGATGGGCGGACCTCCACCTCAACATCGACCGCGGCTGGTGGTGATCGTGGGCCCCACCGCCGGGGGCAAGAGCGAGCTGGCCGCGGCGCTGGCCCAGCGGCTGGGCGGGCAGGTGATCGGCGCTGACTCGATGCAGGTCTA
>DASVCG010000150.1:0-4572 GCA_036381755.1 Phycisphaeraceae bacterium
CTGGCGGTCGAGCGGGCGATGCGGCAGGTGCTCGAAGCGCACCACGTCGAAGTGGACTACGCTGTGGTGCGCCACCCCCACACGCTCAAGCCGCTGGACTGCATCGAGCCGAAGCTGACCGACGGCGTGGTGGCCCTGATCGCTGGACGGCTCGACGGCGTGCGGCTGATCGATAACATGGTGCTCGGGCACAAGCGGCGGGCGGAGCAGGCGCTTCGCATCGCCTGAATGAGCCCGGCCCGCGGATGATCACCTCGCGATCCTCGCTTGCTGGGAGTCCTTTTCATGGGGCTGCTGCTGGGTATCGACATCGGCACGTCGGGGACCAAGGCGCTGGTGTGCGATGAGCAGGGACGGGTGCTGGCGACCGCCACCGCTGAGCACGACCTGAGCACGCCGCGCCCGGGCTGGTCCGAGCAGGACCCGTGCCAGTGGTGGGCCGCTGCCTGCCAGGCCGCCAAAGCAGCGATCCGCAAGAGCAAAATCAAGGGCGACCAGGTTTCCGCCATCGGCCTCTCGGGCCAGATGCACGGGGCGGTGTTCCTGGCTGACGGGCCCGAGCCCCTGCGTCCAGCCATCCTCTGGAACGATCAGCGCACCGCGCAGCAGTGCCAGGAAATTCAGGACAAGGCCGGCGGACGCGCCCGCCTCATCCGCATGGTGGGCAACCCCGCGCTGACCGGCTTCACCGCGCCCAAGATCCTCTGGGTGCGCCAGCACGAGCCGCGCATCTACGAGCGGACCCGGCACATCCTTCTGCCCAAGGATTACATCCGCTACCGCATGACGGGCCAGTACGCCACGGACGTGGGCGACGCCTCGGGCACGCTGCTTTTGGATGTTGCCAGGCGCACGTGGAACCGCAGGCTGATGGAGTTGCTGGACATTGATGCGGCGCTATTGCCCGCGTGCTACGAATCGCACGAGGTGACGGGGCGGTTGACGCGCGAGGCGGCGCGCGAGATGGGGCTGTCGCCTGGTGTGGCGGTGGTGGGCGGCAGCGGCGATCAGCCTGCTGGCGCGGTGGGCAACGGCATCGTCTCCTCCGGCATCGTCAGCGCCACGCTGGGCACCAGCGGCGTGGTGTTCGCCCATGCTGATGAGCCGACCTACGACCCGCAGGGCCGCGTGCACACCATGTGCGCCGCTGTCGCGGGCAGGTGGTGCGTCTTTGGCTGCATGCTCAGCGCGGGCGGGTCGCTCCAGTGGTTCCGCAACCGGCTGGGCCAGGATGAGCTTATCCAGGCGAAAAAACGCAAAATCGACGCTTATGATCTGCTCATCGAGCAGGCCCAGCAGGCCCCGCCCGGATCGGAGGGCCTGTTCTTTTTGCCCTACCTCACCGGCGAGCGCTGCCCGCACCCGGATCCCAACGCCCGCGGCGGATGGATCGGCCTGACGGCCCGGCACGACCGCCCTGCCATGATCCGCTCACTCCTGGAGGGCGTCACCTTCGGCATGGCGGACATCCTTCAAATCATGGAAGGCATGGGCATCGCCATCCGAAGCGTGCGGCTCTCCGGCGGCGGGGCGCGCAGCCACTTCTGGCGTCAGCTTCAGGCTGACATCTACAACAAGCCCGTCGCGATCATCAACGCCCAGGAAGGCCCCGCTTACGGCGCAGCTATCCTCGCCGGCGTGGGCACCGGCGTCTGGGCCAGCGTGCCTCAGGCCTGCCAGGCGGTGATCCGCCAAACCCAGCAGCTCAAGCCCAACCCCGCCCTGGCCCGCTTCTACGCTGCGGCGCACCAGCAATATCAGCGGCTCTACCACGCCCTGGCGGATTCGTTCGACCAAATCGCCGAGCTACCCGAACCGCCCAGCGGCTCTGCTTCACAAACCCGCGCCCGACGGCCTAAAACGTCCCAAGCTGCAGTGAAGTAGGAAAAGTCGTTTTTGCGATGGGTGATTTGCTGACCTTTTGTCTTCGCCCCCTCACCCTACCCTCTATCTTTTCATTCGATGCCCATGAGCAGGTCGAACAGCCGCTGATCGAGCCGCTCGTAGGGCAGCGGCCTGTCCGCGAGCTTTTGGCGGTTGAACTGCTGCGCCAATAGCGCCTTGGCGTTCCGCGGGCTGTAGGAGCCGACGATCCGCTGTAGCGCCTGGTCTTCGCGCTGGATTTGCCGAAGCAGCCGCTTGACCTGGGGGTCGGCGTTGAACTTTCGCACCTTGTGCTCCAGGATTTTGTAGGTGCGCATGGAGCCACGGGCGAACTCGATGACGTCCTGGTAGTCCGCTGTGCGGTAAGCGTGGCTGTCGAAGTGCTTGGGCCCGTCGTATTTGTAATCGGTCAGCAGCTTCACGAGGAAGAACGCCTGCTTGTAGTTGGCTGAGCCGAAGCGGAAGTCCTGGTCGTATCGGCCGAACTCCTGGTCGTTGAGGTCGATGTGGAACAGCTTGCCCGCCTCCAGGGCCTGGGCGACGTGGTGGACGAAGTTGAGCCCGGCCATGTGCTCGTGGGCCACCTCGGGGTTGACGCCGACCATCTCCGGGTGCTCCAGCGTCTGGATGAACGCCAGGTAGGAGCCGGTGGTGGCGAAGTAGATGTGCCCGCGCGGCTCGTTGGGCTTGGCCTCGAGGGCGAAGCGATAGCCAAAACCGCGATCCAGGCTCCATCGGCACAGGAAGTTGATGGCCTGGCGGTATCGGCGGATCGCCTGGACCGGGTCCTTGGTGGCGTCGGACTCGGCCCCCTCCCGGCCGCCCCAAAAGACGTAGATCTTCGCCCCGAACTCGGCGCCCAATTCCATCGCTTGCATGGTTTTCTGGATGGCGTAGGCGCGGACGTGGGCGTCGTTGCTGGTGTAGGCGCCGTCCTTGAAAACCGGGTCGCTAAAGAGGTTGGTCGTGGCCATGGGCACTTTTAATTTCGTGCGCCGCAGGGCCTGTTTGAAGTCGCGTTTGATCTGGCGGGCCTCCGATTCGGAGGCGTCGATGGGGATCAGGTCGTTGTCGTGGAAGTTGACGCCGTAGACCCCGCCGACCTGCCCCAGAAGCTCCACGATTTTGACCGGATCGAGGCGCGGGCGGGTCGGCTCGCCGAAGGGGTCTCGGCCGGGGTTGCCCACGGTCCACAGGCCGAAGGTGAACTTGTCACGGGGGGTGGGGGTCAGATCAGGCGTGCTCATAGGACGGTTCCATTTCTTGAAAGGATCGGTGGATATCGCTGAAACGCGCTCCCGCTGAGAATGGAGCGGCGCGTGGCGGCGAATACTTAGTGAAGAAATTTAACGAATTTGAATGGATCGGTCGAGCGAATACCTTGGGCGGCGGATTGTTGCCCGCAAAATGGGGGCACTCGCTGGGTTGTGAACGACAAAGCGGGCTGCGCCCCTTACAATCGGCCCCGATCCGCAGTTGTCCTGCGATTCTCCAGGGCTCTGAGCATGGCGGGCGAATCCCTTCCACCGCAAGCCGCTTCATCGACCTCATCGACGCCCCCGCCGTCGCCGCCTGTTGCGAGCCCGGCAGGTCAGTCAGGATCTCCGGGCAGCGGACCGGCCCGCCCCACCGCGTCACCGGGCAAGCGCCGCAGACGCATCCCCCGCCGGCTCAAGACCCGCCCCGGCGCCATGCCCGGCATCGAGACGCACGAGCTGGCGAAGATGCCCTCGGGTCCCGGCCGGGTGCCCGTCACCTGCATCGATTACTCGCCCGATCAATTCCAGATTCAGGAAGTCACCGACCTGGACGCCTTCCTGGCCCAGCATCGCCCCGCATGGTCCGCGGTGCGGTGGATCAACGTCGATGGCCTCACCGATATGCGCGTCCTGCGCAGCCTGGCGGAGAAATATCAGCTCCACCCGCTGGCGGTGGAGGACGTGCTGCACGTGCACCAGCGGCCCAAGGTGGAAAGCTACAACAGCGGCGCGGACGATCTGCCCCGGCTTTACGTGGTCCTGCGGATGATCGAGCTGATCAACGACCACCCGCGCTCCGAGCAGATCAGCATGTTCCTGGGTCGGCGGACGCTGCTGACGTTCCAGGAAGCGCCCGGCGACGTGTGGAACCCCATCCGCCAGCGCCTTGCCCAAAACGACTCGCGCCTGCGCCGCAGCGACGCCAGCTTCCTGCTTTACTGCCTCCTGGACGCGGTGGTCGACGCCTGCTTCCCCGTGCTGGAGCACTACTCGAACCGGCTCGAAGCGATCGAGGAGCGAGCCCTCGCTGCTGACCCCCAGGCCATCGGCGACCTGCACGCGCTCAAGCACGACCTGATGCTCCTTCGCCGCGAGATGTGGCCCGTGCGCGATCTGGTCCTGAGCCTTCAGCGGCAGGAATACCAAACCGTCAGCGACACGACGCGGCTGTACCTGCGCGACGTCTACGATCACGCGCTTCAGTTGATCGACCTGGCCGAGACGTACCGCGAGATCACCACCAACCTCACCGAGGTGTGGATGAGCGCGATGAGCAACCGGCTCAACGAGGTGATGAAGGTGCTGACCATCATCGCCACGATTTTCATCCCGCTGTCGTTTTTCGCTGGGGTTTACGGGATGAACTTCCGCCGCATGCCCGAGATCGACTGGCTCGGCGCGTACCCCTGGTCGTACCCGGTGGGCTTTT
>DASVCG010000151.1:0-5027 GCA_036381755.1 Phycisphaeraceae bacterium
GCACGTTGGGAGCAGTCCGAAGCCGGCTTGCCCAGCAGGGGGCCCGATGAGGAAGAAATGAGGGAAAATCGATCATGAGCATCAAGGTGGCGATTATCGGCGGCGGGGGACGGGTGGGCTCCAACACGGCCTACGCGCTTCAGTGCGCGGGGATCGTGCGGGAGATCCTCCTGGTGGACGTGAACGCGGACCTGGCCGCGGGCGAAGCGCTGGACCTGCTCCACGGCGCATCGATCGCGGGCGATCAGGCGATCCACGCCGGCCCCGTCGCCGCCGCTGCCGACGCCGACGTGGTGTGCATCACCGCCGGCTCTCGCCGCAAGCCCGATGAATCCCGGTTGGACCTGATCAACCGCAACGTGTCCATCTTCAAGGGTATTCTCGACGAGCTTAAAGCCCACAACCTTCGCCAAGATGCGATTCTTCTCGTCGTGTCCAACCCGGTGGATGTGCTGACGCGGCTGGCGATCGAGCATCTGAGCTGGCCGGCTAAGCAGGTGCTGGGGCTGGGCACGGTGCTGGACACAGCCAGGTTCTGCTCGATGATCGCGCAGGCCAAGCAGCTTCCGCCCACGCAGGTCAGCGCGCTGATCCTGGGCGAGCACGGCGACACGATGACGCCGATCTGGTCCACCGCCACGGTGGCTGGCGTCTCGCTGACCAAGCTGCTGACGGTGAGCGAGCAGAATGAGCTGTTCAAGCGCACGCAGGGCTCGGGCGCGGAGGTGATCCGCCGCAAGGGCGGCGCGGGCTACGCCGTGGGGCTGAGCACCGCGCGGGTGATCCACGCCATCGCGCTGGATCAGCGGCGGATCCTGCCCGTGAGCACGCAGATGAACGGGCAGTACGGCATCCGCGGCACGTGCCTGAGCATCCCCACGGTGGTGGGGCGGGCCGGCGTGATCGAGGCGCGTGAGGTGGAGCTGTGGCCCAAGGAGGTCGCGGGCATCCAGAACAGCGCCAAGGCCCTGGACGCCACGTGGAGTCAGTTGGCATAAGAATCGGCAAGAGGGGCAGGTTCCCATGCGCAAGTCGCTGGACGTCAAGCTGGCCAACATCCACGCCGACCCGCACGGCGCCAAGGATTTCATCCTTGCCGACGCCAAGGACGCGGACATGGCCTACGGGATGGCTGCGCCGGGCTGCTCACCCGAGCAGCACAGCCATGAGAGCCGCTTCCGCTCGCTGGATCAGTACCGCCAGATCATCCGCCAGAACGTCCAGCAGGGGCTCATCGACATCATGCTTATGAGCGCCTCCACCAGCGAGGTGCTCACGATCCACGAGCGGCTGTTCGACGCCAGCGCCGTCACCCCCGCCTGCCGGGCCAACGACACCACGGACATCTGGTTAGCGACGGGCGGCGTGTACGCTTCGCAGCCCTCCCGGCCGTTCCGCACCGCGACGATCGATCACCTCATGTGCGGCAAGGTCGAGTGCGCCCCGCAGGAGCGGACGCGCGGCGTGGACCTGGGGCTGTACTCCATCACCTTCAACAACGATACGCAGCGCGACCTGGAGACCCTCGAAGCCTACCGCCAATTCCGCCTGGAGGCTGAGGCCAAGGGCTTTCGGCACTTTTTGGAGGTGTTCGACCCCAACGCCTGCGGCCAGGCGTGCCCGCAGGACCTGGGGCGGTTCATCAACGACCAGATCGCGCGCACCTTGGCGGGCGTGGCCGGCCGCGGCAGGCCCCTGTTCCTCAAAATCGCCTACCACGGCCCGCGGTCGATGGAGGAATTGGTCAGCTACGATCCGCATTTGGTCGTGGGCATCCTGGGCGGCTCATCGGGCACCACGTTCGACGCCTTCCACCAATTGTGGGAGGCCAGAAAGTACGGCGCCCGCGCAGCGCTGTACGGCCGAATGATCAACAACAGCGAGCACCAGCCCACCTTCATCCAGCACCTGCGCTGGCTGGCTGACGGCGAGATCGACGACCCGGCTGAGGCGGTCAAGTCGTACCACGGCGCTTTGCAGAAGGTGGGCGTCCGCCCGTACCGCGACCTCAAGGACGACCTGATCCCCACCTTGCGCATCTCGGCCTACAGCGGCGGCGCGGGCGCCTCGGTGGTGAGTCTCAGCCAGGCCGCCCAGACGCAAGCTTCATCGCACGGCGCGACCGCCGGCTCCAGCGGGGTGACGGGGGGCGTGTCCGGTGGTGTTTCCGGGGGCGGGGGCGCGTCCAGCGAGGAGCCCGACTTCGCCCGCATGAGCCAGGCCGAAAAAATCGCCTGGAACCTGGCAAGGTGGAACCGCGTGCTGGGTTAGCCGCGACAAGTGCCAGGCCAGGGGCGCGGGCTCGGCTCTCCCCCGCGTGAGAATCGCCCGCCCGGCCCCATGCCGTAAAGGAAAATCAAGAGAATCCGATGCTCATCGTCGAGCGACAAGCCAGGCTTCTGGAGATCCTGCGGCAGCGTAAAGCGGCGCAGTTGGAAGACCTGGCGCGCGAGCTGTCGGTCTCCGCCTCCACCGTGCGGCGGGATCTGGAGGCCATGGAACAAAAGGGCCTGGTCCAGCGCACGCATGGCGGGGCGATCTACCGCCAGCCCCAACGCGAAGGGGGCGACCCTTCCATCAGCGACCCCCTGGCTGAGCGGATGCGCCAGAACGTGCAGCAGAAGCAGGCCATCGGCCGATACGCCGCCAGCCTCGTCGAGCCGAACATGACGCTGCTGCTCGACGGCGGCTCGACCGTCGTTTACGCCGCCCAGCAGATCACCGCCCGGCCGCTTCAGGTGGTCACCAACAGCCTTTCCATCGCCAGCCTCTTCGCGGACGATGAGCAGGTGGAGCTGCTGGTCATCGGGGGCAGCCTCTACGGCCGAACGGGCGTGCTGGTGGGGCCCATCGCCACCGGCTGCCTGGCTGACCTGCACGCGGACCTGCTGCTTTTCTCGCTGGCCGGCGTCTACGAGGAGGCGGCTTTCAACTACAACCTGGCGATGGTCCAGGTGGAGCAGATGATGATGCGGCAGGCGGCGCGGTCGGTGCTGCTGATGGACTCGTCCAAGTTCGGCCGAAAGAGCCTGGTGCGCGTCTGCGGCCTGGAGGAGCTGGAGCACATCGTGACCGACACGGGCGTGGACCCGACTTGGCGCGACCGCCTGGACTCGCGGCTGGTGGTGGTTTCTTAGCCTTGCCGGGGCATCGCAGCGGCCGGGCCGGATTGCCCCCGGGCGGGCGTTGCGGTAAAAAAGCCCGTGAACGGGCCCGATGGAGCGGGCCGATTGAGGGATGGACACCTTACCTTGGGGAAACGCTTATGAAACGGCTGGTGTGGACATCAGCAGCGATCGTGGGAGCGGCTGTCCTGGTCGGTTGTCAGAAGGGCAACAAGCAGGAGGTGGCGCAGGTGCCTCCGCCTCCGGCGTATGACACCTCAACTTACGAGCCGGTGACGGTGGAGAGCGTGCCTCCACCCCCGCCGGCCCAGCCCCAGCCGATGAGTGTCCCCAGCGGCGGCACCTACACCGTTCAGCGCGGGGACACCCTCTGGTCGATCGCCCTGCGGGTCTATGGCGACGGCCAGCGCTGGAAGGACATCGTCGCGGCCAACCCGGGTATGGTTCCGGAAAAGCTCCGTGTGGGGCAAACGATTAACCTGCCTTGACTTGACGCCCCAGCGGCAAGGCCGGCAAACGTGTCCGCTGGCTCAGGCCGACAGGCTGGCCAAGCCTTCGGATGGATGAGCCCGGTTGCGCTGATCGGCGGCCGATGCTGTCTGCTCGGCCAAAGCGCGGGGGTTTGCGAGGCGCTGCGGGGCTCGATTCACCAGCTCACAGGCTGCTTAACGGCCGTTTCGAGTCGGCGGAGGTATTCGCTGCGCGGGACGGTCACCACGCCGAACTGCTCCAGGTGGGGGTTGGGGAACTGCACGTCCAGCAGCGTAAACCCTCGCTGGCGCAGGTGATCGGCCAGCATCGCCAGGCACACCTTGGAGGCATCGACGGCGCGGCTGAACATGGATTCGGCAAAAAACGCCCCGCCGATCGCCAGTCCATAGATGCCCCCAGCCAGGCGGTAACAGCCATCACCCGCCAAGCCCAATTCCTGTGCCTGCGCGGTGGGCATGCGGTCAAGCGGCGTGGCGCCGGGTGCTGTGGGCAACGCGGCGCAGCGGGGATGGCCTTCGATCGGCAGCCAGGCTTCAACGCTGTGCGCGTGCCCCTGCGCGTGCAGCGTGAGGAAAACCTCCCGAATCTGGCTGTTGATCCATGTCTGCGGCTCCCCCGGCCGCGGCTGGGCGCAGCAGCGGATGACCTGCTCGAAGCATCGATCGCGGGTAATTTCGTAATCGCCCCGCTTGATCCGCCGACGAAGCGAACGGCTCAGGTGCATCGACTCCAACGGCAAGAGGGCGCGCGGGTCGGGGCTGAACCACTGGACCTGGCTGCTTCGCCGGTGGTGGGCCATCGGGAAAAATCCCTGGCTGTAGGCCCACAGAAGCTGCTCCGGCAAGATCGACGCCACGGTCGGCATGGGGTTGGATCACTCTATCGCGTTCATCAAACGGCTTGCTTTTGAGCATATCACGAGTCATGCTGCGCATCAGCATGGGTTGAATGGGCCGCGGGCTCGAGGCGGCGGGAGGTGATGCGATGGGTTGTCCGAGTCGGGCGGTTCAGCGTTCGGCCGTGGTTCTGGCGATTCTGCTGGCGGGCGTGCTGAGCGGGCCTGGCTGGGCCATCGTTCACGGGCAGGAGCCGGCGGAAGGGGACACCCGCTTCGACGCGGTGGCGGCGCTGAGCCTGACGCACTGGCTGCACGCGGACTCGGGCCGGAAGAACACCGGCCGGAAAAATAGGAATGAAAAGGATTACGTGCACAACTGGTTCGGCGCAGCGACGCTGATTGCGCCGGACCGCATCGTGACCGCCAAGCACCTGCTGCCCAAGGGCAACCGCCTGCCGCGCCCGGGCCAGTTCAGCGTGCGGTTCCGCCGGCGACCCGATGGCGGGTTAGGTCGCGTGGCCGACGGGCCCGAGTCGTTTTATCACGTGCGGGTGATGCGGTGGGTGATCGTG
>DASVCG010000152.1:0-2335 GCA_036381755.1 Phycisphaeraceae bacterium
CGCGCCCGACGCCACCAGCGCCGGCGATCACTACAACCCCCAGGAGCACTCCCACGCCTTGCCGCCTGGAGAGCCCCGGCACGCGGGCGACTTCGGCAACATCAAGGCCAACGCCCAGGGCCGTGCTGATTTCGATATCCAGGTCGAAAACATAACCCTGAATCGGCGGCTCAACCCCATCCTGGGGCGGGCGGTGATCGTCCACGCCCGGCCTGACGATGGCGGCCAGCCCACCGGCAACGCAGGCGCCAGGCTCGGCTGCGGCGTCATCGGCGTCGAAAACCCCAACAGCGCCACCCGACCCACGCCATCACAGCAAGGCCAGCAGTAAGAGCCGTAAGATAAGATCAGCGGCCGTCGAGCTTGCAGCCGTCGCGCCCGCGACCGGGCCGATTCGCGTCGCGCAGATAGAGAGATTTTTCAAAGGATCGCACCGGGGCCGGGCTCGGACGCGGCTGCGGCGATCGCCTGCTGCGAGGCGGGCGGCTGATCCTGTGACGGGGCTTGCCCCAGGCTGCGCTGCATCAGGCGGCGGAGATAGAAGGCGTTGATGGGCAGGCCGATCAGGAGCATCGCCGCGGTCTGCGCGATGGGCACGCCCGCGGGGCCGATGCGCTTCGTGAGCCACAGTGCAAGCAGCACGTAGGCCGGCAGCATGAGCAATCCGCCCGCGACGCGGCTGCGCAGTCGGCCCATGCCGTTGAGCGGCATTTCTACCCACAGCATCAGGCTGTACGCCAGCGCCGCGGCCAGCATGGACCCCAGCAGCAGGGAGGATGGCACAGCGTCCTGGCCCATCCAGAGTCGGATGAACGCGGGGCCTAAGAGGGCGATGCCCGCGGAGGTGACGAGCCACACGCCCATGATGGTGCGGCCCGAGCGGCGCAGGGCGCGCTGGACCCATTCGCGTTCGCCGCGTGCCGCTGCCTCGCCGTACGCCGGCCACAGGGGCAGCAGGATCATCAGGTCGATCGCCAGGACGAGGCCGATGAGGCGGTACATGGCGGCGTAAGGCGTGACGGCTTCGGGGCCTTGGGCCTGGGCGATGATGACCGAGCCGGTGTGCAGCAGGCCGACGATGACCAGATCTAAGAGAAGGAACTGGCTGCCGGTGTGCAGCAGGCCGGCTGCGGTGCGCCGATCCACGGCGCGCAGGCTCAGGGGCGGCAGGAGGGGAGGATTCATGCGCCGGCGGGCGATCCACCATTGCCCCAGCCCGCCGATGATCGGCGGCGAGAGCATCACCATCGCCAGCATCGGCAGCGGCCAATCCATCGCCACGCCCGCCAGCAGGCCCAGCAGCCCGATCAGGTGCGCCGCGATCATCACGCTGTGGGCCAGGTCGCCACGCTGGTAGGACAGAAGCGCCATCCCCATCAGCGAAGCGGGCAGCGAGGCGGCGAAGCACGCCAGCGTCACCACCATCAGGGGCGTCGCTTCGCTCACCGCGGCCGGGTCGGCGACGTTGAGGATGCCCGCCCAGGGCAGCAGGCCGCCCAGGGTGATCGACAGCACCACCAGTGCTGCGCCCGCAGCGGCGATGATCGCCCAGGCGCTGCTCAAAAGCCGCTGGGCGTGATCGGGCTGGGTCAGCGCCGCAGCGCCTAACCGCGTGACCAGTGCGTTGTGGACGCCCAGGTTCGCCAGCAGCAGCCACGAGCCGATCGTCCAGGCTGTCACCCACATGCCCAGACGCTCCGAGCCCAGGTGGCGAAAGAGCACCGCCAGCGTGACGAACTGCACGAAGGCGTAGGTGATCTGGAACGCGACACCCACCACCCCGGCACGGGCGATGAAGCGTTCGCGCCGCTGGCGCAGTTGGGCAGAGGTGGATGTCGCGTCGTGGGGCGTGTTCACGTTGGCCTTGTTTGCCAAAAGATTTACCAGAAGAATTACCAGAAGATCAGCCGCTTGATGAGGGCCCAGTACGCGCCCAGCAGCGGGTTGGCGACGTAGCGGACCAGCCCGCGGTTCATCGGCTCAGCGTCGATCGTGCCGGTGAAACTTTGCATGAAGGTCCGGTCGGAGATCGCCCGCCGCTGCTGCGCCCTGCGGCGAGCCTGTTTAAGCCAGCGCAGGTTGGCCGGCGAAAGCAGTTGACGGTAGCTGCGCAGCTTTTGCCCCATCAGCCCGCGATTGAGCGCAAAGAGCCACTGGCCCAGTTCCATCGCCACGAGCGCCGGCGACAGCACGAGCAGCGTCCGCCAGCGATAATACGTCAGGATCAGCCACCAGCGGTTGCGCTCCAGCAGGTGGTAGTGCTTGAGCGTGCCGTCAAAATCGTACTTGTGATAGACGATGCTGCGCGGCTCGTAAAGGACCGCGTAGCCCGCCT
>DASVCG010000153.1:0-2146 GCA_036381755.1 Phycisphaeraceae bacterium
GGGCTTGAGCAGGACCGGGCAGCCCGCCGCCAATGCCGGGGCCGCCTTCCGCACCGCCAGCACCAGCGGGAAGTTCCACGGCGAGATCGCGCCAACCACGCCGATGGGGCTTTTGATCACCAGATGCCGCTTGCCCGGGGCCTGATGGGGCACGACTCGGCCGTAGGCCCGCCGCGCCTCCTCCGCGAACCAGTGCAGGTGATCCACCGCCATCGCCACCTCGCCCCGGCTCTGCGCCAGCGGCTTGCCGTTCTCGCGCGTGATCGTGCGGGCGATCTCCTGGGCGTGGCGTTCCAGCTCATCAGCGATGCGGTGCAGATATCGGCCGCGCTCCTTGGCGGTGAGCCGCCGCCACTCGAACCAGGCGCGCTGCGCATCCTCCAGCGCCTGGCGCACCGCCGGGCGGCCCAGCGTCGCCACCCGGGCGAAGGGCTCGCCCGTAGCCGGGTCGATCACCTCCACCGGCGGGCCGGCATCCACCCATCGGCCGTTGAGATAAAGCGGGTGTGTCTGCATGGTCAAGGTCAAATCCAACACTCCAGTGCGCCACAACAGCCTTACGCCAGGGTCGCGGTCGGACGGGGAACCTTCTTCCAGTCTTCCAGGAATTGGCGAATGCCCGCATCGGTCAACGGGTGCTCGTAGAGCTGGCGGAGCACCTCCCAGCTCATCGTCACCGCGTCGGCCCCCGCCAGCGCCGCCTCCAGCACGTGCAGCGGGTGACGGATCGCCGCGGCCAGCACCTGCGTCGCGTAGCCATAATGGCCGTAGATGGCCCTGATCTGCCGCACCAGCTGCATCCCCTCGTGGCTCACCGCGTCCAGCCGGCCCACGAAGGGGCTGATGTAGGTCGCCCCGCACTTGGCGGCCAAGAGCGCCTGAAGCGGCGAAAAAGTCACCGTGACGTTGGTGCGGACCCCCTGAGCAGCCAGCCGCTTCACCGCGGTCAGGCCCTGGGGCGTCACCGGCACCTTCACGACCACATTGGGGGCGATCTTCGCCAGCCGCTGGCCTTCCTCCACGATCGCGTCCGCCTCCAGCGACACCGTCTCCAAGCTCACCGGCCCGGCCACCAGCGAGCAGATTTCGGGATAAAGCTCCCGCGGGTCACGGCCGGTCCTGGCCACGTGGGTGGGGTTGGTCGTCACGCCGTCGAGCACCCCCAGCCGCGCCGCCGCTTGGATCTGCCCAACGTCAGCGGTATCCAGGAAAATCTTCACGTGCGGCCTCCTTTCCCGCGTCAAGCGGGCTTGCCTGAGCCCCGTGGCGGGCTACGCCTCGCCGGCCTCCGATTCGTGAACCACCCACTTGGGCTCAAAGCCCCCTTCAGCGATTTGGGCCTCGATCGCCTGCCGGGCGGCGACCACGTGCTCGCGGGCCAGTCGCTCAGCCTCATCCGGGTCGTTGCGCTCGATGGCATCCAGGATCGCCAGGTGCTCGCGCAGCACGTCGTCCATGGGGCGATCCGCACGGACCAGCATCCCCAGCACGCGGTAGCTCTCGGTCAGCTTCAAAAGGATCAGGTTCTGCGAGATCTGAACCGTGCGCGCGTGGAACTGGCGGTCCAGCCGGCCCATCTCCTCCGCGCGGCCGTCACGGCCCAACCGCTCGATCTGCTGCGCCAGGTCGGCCAGCTCGCGCAGGTCGCTTCGGCTGGCGTGCTCGCAGCACAGCCGCGCCGCCAGGCCCTCTAGCACTTCGCGGACCTCATAGGCCTGCAAAAGCTTGCGCGCGTCGAACTGGCTGACGAACACGCCCAGGTTGTCCACCGTCTCAACCAGGCCGCCGCTTTGCAGCTCCAGCAGCGACTCGCGGACGACGCTTTGAGCCACCCCGAAACGCCGGGCCAGATCCTGTTGGATCAAGCGCGATCCGGGCGACACCTCGCCAGCCAGGATCATCCGCTCAATCCCCCGACGAACGTGGTGACGGGCTGAAACAGTGGTTGATGGCTTGGAAAAGCTCATATCGTTTGCAATCGCTTATTATCGATAATCAACGATTACAAGGTATCACAACACAGATGAAAATGCAAGCCCCCTGTGCACCACGCGGTCTTTACCCTTCGAGGAACCAAAGCGATAGCCGGCCTGACAGGGCAAAGCACCGCCTTAACAACGACCCGGCCCAGGTGTATACAGACACT
>DASVCG010000154.1:0-2890 GCA_036381755.1 Phycisphaeraceae bacterium
GGCGCCCCTTCGTTCTTTCAGGCGTCCTCCACCAGATCGGGGAGGATGCCGTCATCGTCGAAGTCGGACTTCGGCTTCGGCGCTTTGGGGGCGCCCGGTGGTTTCACTTGAGCACCCCGCGTGTCCTTGTCGGGCCTGGTCGATGCCTTGAGGTTGGCGTTGGCAGCGGGCGTGGTCGCCTTGAGCGCGGCCAGGGCTTCCTGCGTCACGCTCTGCATCACGAGCGGCGCGGCGTAACGGAACGCCGCCTCCTGCTCGCTCGGCGGCAGGTGGCCGTACAGCTCGATCAGACGCCGCTGGGTGGATTCGAGGATCTGGTTGTACTGACCGGCCAGGTCCGGGTGCTGGTCGATGAACTGGCGTCTGGCCAGGTCCGCCTTGACGGTCTGAAGTTCCTGGCGGTACGCCTGTTCCATGCGGCTGAGTCGCTCGTCGGCCTGCAGCTGCTGCTGCCGCAGGTAGCGGATCAGCGCCTTGTCCTTCTCGTCGGCCAGCTCGTCGTTTTCGATCCGGGACAGCTCATCCTGGAGCTGCTCCACCTGCGCCTGCTGCTGTGGCGTGGCGGGCTTGCCCTGTTCCTCGATCCGCTGGAGCAAGGCGTCCAGTCGGCGGGACAGGTTGCGGACCTCGTAGTTGATCTGCTCGATCTTCTTGGTGGGGTCGCGCTTGTCCGGATCGGTTTGGGTCTGCGCGTCGGCCTGATGCTGCGCCGTCGGCTCAGTTTGATCCGGCTCCTGCGCCGGTTCAGTGACCTGCCCGTCGGGCTGCGTTGCGGCCTGCGCATCCTCCTGCGTTGCCTGGTTGTCCTCGACTAAATCCAAACCGCCTTCGTTCAGGTTGTCCTCTGGCATAGACCTTTCCCTTTCGGACGCTCAGTGCGGCGTGAGGCTTGGCGCAGTGACCTGTCGCTCGGGGCGACTCAGTGTGCGCGTCGGCCCTGGCCGTTGACCTGCGTTCACGCGGGGCTGGAATCCGCCCGCGAACCGCTCGCGGGCGAGGTTTGGGCTTGCTGCTGGGCCGCGATCTGCTGCGCGACGCGGCTCAGCGGGTTGGTCATGATGTCGCGGATCTCCCGCTCAACGTCGTTGATCCCCAGGATCTTCATGGTGGACGTGGGACCCCGGAGGCCCATGGCGAACTGCTCGCGCGCCTCGGCCTGCTTCTGAATCCGCGTCTGGCCGTGGCCGCTCACCACCTCGACGCGGATGTCGTATTCGAGCCGCTTGGCGCGCTGGCGCAAGGCACGCAGCACCTGGACGGGGTAGCCCGACACCATCTTCATCCACTCGCTCTCGGGCAGGAAGTCGTGGATCATGCCCACCACGAGGCGGGTGAACTGCACCAGCGCGCGTTCGGTGTAGAGGCTCTTGAAACTGATCATGCTGCGCGCGGCGTTCTGGAGCAGGCTGATGGCGCGCCCGCTCTCGATGCCCGAAGGCACGTTGCCCTGCAAGACCTGCGAGTAGTCGGATTCCTCATCCAGAAGCCGCAGGCCGAGGCCCAGCAATTCGACATACATGGCGGGCGGGTTCGGCGGATCAACCGCGAAGCCGTTGCTGCGGCCCGCCAGGAAGCGTGCGTACACGTCGTCGGGCACGGTGATATGACGCCCGGGGTGTGCGTGCGTGTTGTGATTCTTGTTGGCCGCGGTGACCGAGGCGGGCCAATATTCCTGAGGCGCCGCGTAGTACCTTACGTGGTCGCCCAGGTTGCTGGCGATTCGGTCAACGAACTGATTAATGTCAAACAGCCGTTCCGGATCGCCCTGCCCGTACGGGCTGAATGGGATCGGAACGTTGATGTTCCAGATGAAGGGGATATCGACGTAGGGGCATTCGACATCTTCGACCACCTGATCGCCGATGATGAGCAGTTGCCGGATGCCCGTGCGCGTGGGCCAGTTGTCGTTGTCGGGCGCGGTCAGCGCGCCGGGCCTGCCGTCCTCGATGAGCTGGTAGATCGGGTTGCCCGCATCATCCACAACCGGCTGGGGCACGAACGCCTGTGTCTTTTCATCGAGAACGTCCCGCATCGCGGGCTGAACCAGGCCACGCTCCAGCGCATCCTGTTCGGACATGGGATACGGCTGGTGCCGAAGCCACGCGGTGCGGATCACGATGACCGGGCGCTCGAAGTTCGTGTCGCGCCAGGATGCGGCAAGCTCGGTCCCCAGGCCAAGCTGCTGGCTCGCAACCAGCTTGCCTTGCTGAGCCTCGCGGTCGATGGCGGCTGCGTACTGCGGGTACTTGCTCTTGGCCTCATCAGCCGACATGGGCTGGTCGAAGATGAGGTAGTCGGCGTCCTCGATGCCCGTGGCGGTGGGGTCAATGAGAACGTGCAGGTGGTGCTCGTTCGTCAGGCTGTAGCAATGGCGCTGGAAGTCCCACTGCACCAGCCCGGGCTGGTATCCGAAAATGTGCTTGTAAAGCACGTTGTCGAACCACGCATAGTCCGCGCCCGCCCGGTCCCATAGGATGTCGTAGATGGCCTGATCCGCCTCGGCGGCAAGATGGTCGTCGATGACGACGAAATCCTCCGGCGTAAACACCGGCTGCCGCACCACGATGTTCTGGGGCGGCGCAGTCTGACCATCCTCCGCAGCGGCCGGAGATTGCGGCCCGGGCGATTCGACCTCCACCGGCTCGGTGATGGTCAGAATCGCCTCCATCTGCTCCTGTGTGAACGGCTCGATCCCCTGGAGCTGGCCGGGCGTCATGCCCTGTATGGGGATATTCTGCTGCGCAATCTTCGCCGCGCCCGCGTTGGAGAAGAACACGATGGGGGGTTCGTTGGTTTCGCGCGGCGAAAGCTGCACGCGCGGTCGCTGCTCCATCTCCACGACGGTCGAGGCGTTAATCGACCTCTGGATTCGGTTAATCGTGAGATAGTG
>DASVCG010000155.1:0-8766 GCA_036381755.1 Phycisphaeraceae bacterium
GAGCTGAATTTTGAGCGTGATGGGCTGGCCCTTGATCTTCTCGTTCTCGTGGCCGGCCGGCCCGGTCATCGAGATCGTCACCGTCTGGCCGACCTGCTGGCCGATCAGGTGCTCGCCCAGCTCCTCGACGACGATCCCCGCCACGTGGCCGCGGTGCTGGCGGTCCTCCCCCGGCACGAGGATGTACGTGTCGGGGTGCTCCTCGATCAGCTCCGCCTCATCGGAGGCGTCCTGGCCCGCCAGGATGCGCACGTGGGCCTGGACGAAGTCGCCTTCCTCGATTTCGGCGTTCTCCACGGGCTTCATCTGGCCGAACCGCTCGCGGTAGCGCTCGATCTCGCTTTCCACGTTCTGGTCGGTCACGGGGGCGGTGCGCTTGGTGACAGCCAGCTCCTCGAACGCCGGCAACTCCACCTGCGGGGCCACCTCCACCTCCACCTGGAACGTCAGGGGCCCGGATTCAGGCAGCTCGATCTGGTCCACGTCCTTGATGTCGGGCTGGCCGATGACCTGGAGCTTCTCGTCCTCGACGGCCTGGGCGTAGGCCTCGCTGATGATCTGGCCCTTGACGTCGCTGCGGACGGACGTGCCGAACCGACGCTCGATCAGCCTGCGGGGGGCGCGTCCCCGGCGGAAACCGGGGATGACCGCGTCATCGCGGAGCTGCTGGTAGGTGGATTCGATCTTCTGCTGAATCCGCGACTCGGGCAGCTCGATGGTCAGCCGCTTGCGTGCCGGGCCGATGTCCTCGACCGTCACCTTCTGCGGGGGCTTTTCCTCCTGGGTGGCGGCGTCGTGGGGGTGGTTGTGGTCGTGCTCATGCTCGGTCATGGACCGCGCTCCTGTTGCAGGGCTGTCTTCTTGTCTTGTTGGGGCGTGGCGTCAGGAAGAGCGATCCGCCCGCCGACCCACGCCTGGCGCCGCTACCACAGCGACGCCGGTACCTCGGCGGGAAGATGGAAGTGTGGGATTATCCGCTGTCTAGGCGCCCGCGTCAATTCCGCAAAAGTACCGGGCGGCCCAGGCCGCGACTGAGTTTAAAATCGACCGCCAATGAGCCGGCAGGATGAGCGTCCGGAAGCGTGGCACGCCGCTTGCATGGGGCTGTGCCGGGGGCTGGTGTCGGACAGGGTATGAGCGACCGCTGATGTTGCCTGCCGTTCATGGCTAGGAAGGCGACGGAGGGGAAAACCCGTCGGCGGTGTATCGCGTACGCGTTTAAGCGGCTTGGCTGGGGGAGTTTACCGCCAATGTCTGGCCGTGGCCCATTGTCATTCCAGACCGGCCGTCGGGCACAAAAAAGAGGAGCCGGCTCAGCGGTTCATGTGCATGAATCGGCGTCCGCCCCGCCGCAGGTCCAGCGAGCATGGCCCAGAGCCGATGCCCTTGCCGATACGGATCTGACCCGGCAATCGCTGGCGTCGTCCACCCGCAGCTCCCACACCCAAAAGGCCTTCCTGGCGGCCCTGGCGGGCTTGACGCTGCTGGCAGCGGGGCTGCGGCTGTACCGGATCGACGTCCCCAGCCTCTGGGTGGACGAGCTGTTCACCATGGACGCCACCGCCCGGATGGCGCAAGGCGACTGGGGCGTTCGTCCGCTGGCTTTCGTGCCAAGCCTGATCGGGCTGTGGGTCCAGGGCGTCGACGCAGCGGCCCTGCCGATTCACGGCTATGAACAGTGGCGTCAGATGGGGGTGACGCCGGGGGCGATCCGCCTGCCCTACGCCCTGATCGGCATCGTTTCGGTGCCGCTCCTGGCCTGGGCGAGCCAGCGGCTCATCGGGCAGCGCGCTGCGCTGATGCTGGCGCTGCTCCTGGCGGTGTCGCCCTGGCACGTGTGGATGTCGCAGACTGCACGCTTTTACGTGCAGCAGTTTCTCTTTTACAACCTGGCGCTGGTGGCCTACCTGCTGGCTGTGCAGAGGCGGGCGCATCCAGCCTGGGGCGTCATGGCGGTGTGCGTGGCCCTGGCCTTTGGCACCCAACCCACCTCGCTGATGCTGATGGGCGTCTTCGGCC
Organism: Phycisphaeraceae bacterium; assembly: GCA_036381755.1. Taxonomy (GTDB): domain Bacteria; phylum Planctomycetota; class Phycisphaerae; order Phycisphaerales; family Phycisphaeraceae; genus DASVCG01. The sequence goes on from DASVCG010000155.1 coordinate 2,020, forward strand.
TGGAGGCCCTGCTGGCGAGATTGCGTGGCGAGTCGCTCGGCTGGGGCCGGCTGGGCACAGCGGCGCTGGCAATGGCGGTGGCGGCGTGCCTGGGGCTGGGGCTGTACGGCTTCTTTCACACGCCAACCCGGTACACCGAGTTCGAGGGCAGTCAGCAGTCGCTCCTGGGCTTGCTGCTGGCCACGCCTTACCTGGCCGATGTGGCGATCGCAGCCCTGGCGGGGCTGACCGCCATCGCGATGGCCACCCGTCAGCCCCGCTTGTGCGCGTGTCTGGCGCTGGGCGGGCTTTTGCCGATCGTGACCTTCGCGGCGCTGGGCGCCCTGGGAGCGGATGTCCACCTGCGCTACACCTTCGTGGGCCTCTTTTGCTGGCTGATGCTGGCGGCCATCGGGCTGGACCAGCTTTGGCAGGCGCTGCGGCCGCGATTGGGGGTGACCCTGGCCGCGGCGCCGGCGGGGATGGTTCTGGCGAGCCTGGCGCTGAGCAATTACGGCTATTTCACCGGCGGGTGCGGCTACCGCCCGCCCTGGCGGGACACGTTTGCCTACGTGGCCGCCCACCGCCAGGCGGGGGAGGCCGTCGCCGGCCCCGCCATCGCCCATCAACTGGCCCGGTATTACCTCCAGGATCCGGACGTGGTCATCATGCGCACCGGCCGAATGCTCGAGGACCTGGCGGCCACGGACCGGCCGACCTGGGTGGTGCTCCAGACTTATTCCTCTACCGGCGGCCGAATTCATGACTGGGTCCACCAGGCCGGACGCCTGGAAGCCCACTTCACCACGCGGATCCTTCAGCCTTATTCAGCGGTTTCGGTGTATTACTACCAGCCCGGCTCGGCCGACGACGCGCCGCTGATCGTCGCGGCGTCCTCCGACCAGACCGCCCAGCCACATCAAGAGCCCAGCGGTCCTTAGCGCCCGATCCGCCCCCTTGCTGCGCCGAGGGAAGCTTCCGCTGAGTCAGGCTGTCCTTACACTGAGGGCCATGTCAGCCCCTGCAGCGCGTCGCTGCCGATCATCGAGCCGTCAGCCAGCTTTGGGCCGTGGCCTCAGCCGTGCCACGGATGCGCTATCGACTATCCGCGGGCGTCGCAAGCGCAGGTGGATGCTTGTCGGCGTGCTGATCGGGCTGATCGCCGCCCTGGCTGTGGCGGATCGGCAGGGCTGGCTGATTTATCCAGGCGGGCCGATGACGCGGTATGACGGCCGAACTTTTCGCGTCCGGGAAGTGATCGACGGCCAAACGCTGGAGGTCGTCGACCCGGACCGCCCGCGACAAGTCCTGCGCGTGCGGCTTTGGGGGATCGACGCGCCTCCCTTGCTTCCCGTCGCCCGCTCCGATTCGGCTCATTCGGCTGAGCCCTGGCCACAACGGGCCATTGAGTTGATCAAACGGCTGGCGCAGGGGCAGATGGTCCGCCTGCGGCTGGAGCCGCAGCGGGTGTGGGACGATCAAGGCCGGCTGCTGGCTTTCGTGGAGCTGCCCGACGGCTCGCTTTTGAATGAGCGGCTGCTGGCGGAGGGTTTCGCCCGCCTGGAAGAACGCTGGGAGCATCATCACCAGGAGCGTTTCCGGCTTCTCGAGATGCAGGCCCAGCGGGAGGGCCTGGGCGTGTGGGCGCGGTGAGGGTGGGCTAGCTAGGCCGTCCTGGTTTTCATTGCCCTGGCGGCTGGGGTGAGGGTTGAACGAAACGCACCTGGGTGAAGCCGGCGCGGATGGCGGCATTGAGCGCGTTGACGACGTGCTGCCAGCGCACCTGCCCCTGCGGGCGGATGTAGACCGGGTCGTCGGACTTATAGATGACCGGGTCCTGCTGAAGCGAGGCGAGCTTGCGGGCCAGCTCGTCGAAAGTGGCGGCTTCGTCGAAGTCGCCGATGGCGATGCGCACGCCTGCGGGCCCCTGGGGTTCCAGGATGAGGTTGAGCGGTTGAGCGGGCAGCTCCAGCGCTGAAGGCGGTCGGCCGCCGCCCTGGGGCATCCGCGTGGTGAGCACGCCCTCATCGGTCCAGAAGCCGGCGGTGACGACAAAATAGACCATCAGTTGGAAGACCACATCGATGAGGGGCGTGAGGTTGAGGCCGATGCGCGGGGGCGTCCTGCCGCGCTTGCGGCGGGCGGGGGTGTGGTGCACCGTCGATTCGGCCGAGGCGGGAGGCGTCGGCTGCATGGCTGAACTTGGGTGCACTTGCTTTTCCGCTGCCATGCCCGGCTCACTCCTGGTCCTGGGCGTGCGGTGGGTGGGGCAGGTCCGCGGCGATGCTTAGCTGCTGAATGCCCGCCCGGGCGATGGCGCTCATGATCGGCTGGACCGCTTGATAGTGCAGCGCCGCGTCGGCACGCAGGATCACCTGGGCGTGAGGATGGGCGGCGCGGGCGGCTTCCACAGCGGCGGTGATGCCGTCCAGGTCGCCCGCCTCGAACCATTGCCGGCCCACCTGAACACCGCGCGGCACGCCGGGGAAGAGCAGCGGGTCCGCCTCGCGCGCCTGGGGGGAGAAGGATTCGGGGGCTACGCTCACGACGATTCGCTGCGATTTCTCCATCGCCTGGGTCTGCGCCGCATCGAGGCGCGGAACCCACATCGGCACCATCTCCTCCGACGCCAGGTGGCTCACCAGCATGAAGAAGATGATGAGCTGCATCACGACGTCGATCAGCGGCGTCAGATTCATCTGGGGCACGACCGGCGCGCGTCGTCGGCGAGGCGGCATGATCGGCTCCTTTCTTCGCGGACGCTCCAGCCCCCGGAATTCGGATGACCTACCTGGCCCGGGCCTGTGCTGCGCGGGCGGCTGACTCAGCGGCCTGCTCCGCAGCGGCTGCGTGACCGCCCGCGGGCTTGAAGGGGCTGATGAGCTCCTCGGCGATGAGCATCCCCTCGCTGGTCAGGGCATCGATCTGGTTGCGGAGCAGGGCGTAGACCGCCAGGGCGGGGATCGCCACCACCAGCCCCCAGAAGGTGGTCACCAGGGCGGTGGAGATGCCGTCGGCCAGTTGGACCGGGTCGGGGTTGCCGCCTGCGGCGACCAGCTCCTGGAACGCCAGGATCATGCCGTACACGGTGCCGAACAGCCCCAGCATCGGCGAGATGTTGCCGATGATGTTGAGGTATTCGACGGGGCGAAGCAGGCGGGTGGTCTGGGCGTCGCCGGCCTCCTCGATGGCCCGCTCCATGGCGCTGTAGCCGTTGGGCGCTTCGACCAGCGCCGCGTGGACCAGGGCCGCCAGGTAGCTGGGGTGACGCCGGGTGAACTCGATGGCCTGGCGGAACTGCTGCTGGGCGATCAACTGGGCGGTCTTGGCCCGCACGGGCTGGGGCAGCAGCACCGCCCGGCGGTTGCGGATCGTCAGGTGGATCATGAGCCCGATGCTCAGCACCGACAGCGCCAGAATCACCCAGATGATGGCGATGCCGAACCAGTCGCCTGAGAAAAAGAACATCTCGAGGAAGGTGATCTGACCCCCCCCTGCTGAGTCGGCCTGCGCCAGGACGGCTGGGACGGCCCAGGGAAAGCCCGTCGACGCGCCGCCCAGAAGCATGCTTTGTGCTGTCATGTGGTGATCCTGTTTGTCTTGCGATGAAGGCGTTTGAGCGAAAGGCGGCTAAGCCGGTTCGTCGTGATGGTCATTGCTGCGGCAGTTGCTCCATCAAGCGGCCAAGGCGGTGATGATAACCCGGCTCCAGGGCTGGATCGATCAACGCCTGGGCCCGCTGGTAGAGCCGCTGGGCGATGTCGGGCCGGCCGATCTTTTGATGCACATAGCCGACTTCCACCAAAGCCGGCCCCAGCAGCGGGCTGTTGGGGAAGTAGACCGCCACGCGCATGAAGTCCAGGCCCGCGTCCAGGTAGATCTCCTGCTGCGCGGTCCGCTCGGCCAGGGCAAGCGTCGCCAGGCCGCGCAGGAAGTGCCACTGGGGCAGCGCCCCCGGCGTGGGCGGGTGGTCCTTAAGGACACGCAGGGCCTGGGCGAAATCGCCGGCCTCGAGCAGCTTGGCGGCCTCGGTGTGAGGCAGCGCGCGGGGCAGGGTGATCGCGACGCCGGCCTGTGCTGTGCTATCACCCGGCTGCGTCGCCGCGGGTTCGGGCTGGCTTGCTGCTGTCGCTGGCAACCCGCAGCCCAGGGCCAGCATCAGCCCCATCGCGGCGAGACGCTGCTTGAAAGCTGTCACCCGCTGGGCTTGGGATGGAAACCGGCTTGGGAGGCTCATAAGAACGATCCTCAATGAACGCGTCTTACGGCGAATCAGAATCACTGGGTTCGGTGGCTGGCGGGGCTTGAATCCCCAGCTCTGCGGCGCTGATGAAACGGTACACGCCCCCGAACTTTTCGCTGATGAGCTTGAGGGTGGGCTGGCCCCCGCGGTACACCATCGGATCAGGATACAGGAATTGGATGGTGTTGATGGCGGCGCCGATCCGGTTGAGGCGCTCGATGGCCTGGATCAGCGCCTGCTGGCTGGCGGGCGTGGCGTAGGGGCCGGTGATGTTGTCCGAGAGCAGGAAGATCAACTGCGGCTGATAGCTCAGGGCCCGCTCCAGGGCGGGCAGCGGGTCGGTCCGGCCCGCGGGCTCGACGCGGGGGGCGGCGGGGTCCAGCCACGCCAGCACGTCGCGCTTGACCGCGGCGGTGGCGGGCTTGAGCCCCGCTGGGGGCGGTTCCAGAAGGGGCTCGCTGGAGGCGTTATCGCCGCGGAAGAAGATGACCGTGAAATGCTGCCGTTGGCTGAGCTGGGCGATGGTCTGCCCCAGCTCGCGCAGCACGTAGGGGAAGGTATCGACCAGCGAGCCGGAGGCGTCGACGAGGAACACCACCCGCCTGGCGTTGCCCCGGACGCCGAAGAACTGCGTCGGGTAGCGGGCGGAACGGCCCACGGGCGTGGCGAACGGCGTCGCAGCGGGCGAAGCGCCTTGCACGCCGATGAGCGGGTCGGCTGTTGGATCGGCTGGGGAGGGGTTGACGGCGGGCGTCGCAGTGGGCGCCTCCAGCGGCGCGGGCTCAGATGTCCGCAGTGGCTCATCAGGCGGGGTCAGCGGTGAAGTGTGGACCTCCAGCGGAAAGGCTGCGGGCTCCCCCAACTGAACGACCGGCACCACCGTCTGACGCAAGCGCGATGCGGTGCTCCAGACCAGCGTCGCTGCCAGCAGCACCAGCGTCGCGTGGAAGGTGACCGAGGCCAGCCAAGGCGCCGCGAACAGCCCCCTGCTGGCCCAGCCGTCTCCGGGCTGGGTCTGATCGGGCTGATTTGGGCTGCGCCAGCGCGTCCAGGCGTCGCGGACAAGCCGCCAGTGCTGTAAACGCCTTGGCGTATCGTGGGGTGGACGTTGCATCATCCATCGCTACCTTAAAGCCTTTGGGAATCCTTTAAGCCCGTAAGCCCGTTGACGCGTCGAGCCCCCTAAGGAGTCCCGGATCTCCCCGCAAGCCCCGGGCCTGGCCGTAAACCCCAAAAGGTTTCCAGGAACCCCCTAGGAACATCTCCGGGATGTTTCTAGAATTTCCTGCTTCGGGTCAGCCATTGAATTCCACCGGCGGGGATCTGTCCAACGTCAAGGGGCATGCTGGGCTTTGCCAGCCCATGCTGAACCCGTCGGAGAAAAGTAGGGATTAATACGGCCCGTGGGACCGGATGCGCCCTTGCGTTTTGGTAAGTATTTCAAATAATACATGGCCTTATCAACCCCATTGCCGGCTAAGGGAGTCGGTCCGTTTGGCTGCGGAGGGCAACCTTGCCTTTGGCGGGCGTGCCGGCGAACTGAGTCGTGGAGCCCTGGTTTATGACCGTGATCAAGCCTGACAAGAAGTTGCGGATCGCTCTCATCGGCGCCGGCGGCATCGCAGGCTCGCACCTCAAGGCCCTGGCCAAGATGCCGGACGTGGAGGTGGTGGCGCTGGCGGACATCAACGAGAAAAACCTGCATCGGTATGGTGCGGAGTATGGCGTTGGGCCCAAGGGCTTGTTCGTCGATTACCAGCAGATGCTGGAGAAGATCGAGCCCGACGCGGTGAGCATCTGCACGCCCAACGGGCTGCACGCGCCGGCGTCGATCGCCTCCAGCAAGGCTGGCGCGCACGTGATCGTGGAGAAGCCCATGGCGCTCAACGCCGAGGAGGCCCGTGCCATGATCGACGCCGCCAAGGCCGCTGACCGCAAGCTGGTCATCGGGTTCCAGTTCCGCTTCCACCCCAAGACGCAGTTCCTCAGGCGTGCCAGGGAGGAGGGGACGTTCGGCAATATCCTGTTCGGGCGGGTCCAGGCGATGCGCCGCCGGGGCATCCCCAACTGGGGGGTGTTCGGGCGCAAGGACCTCCAGGGCGGGGGGCCGCTGATCGACATCGGCGTGCACGCGCTGGAGATGGCCCACTACACGATGGGCTCGCCCCGGCCGGTGGCGGCGGTGGGGATGACCGCGACGTACCTGGGCAACCAGCCCTCGGACCGGGTCGTCTGCCCCTGGCCCAACTGGGACCACAAGTCCTACACCGTGGAGGACCTGGCGGTGGGGCATATCCGCTTCGAGAACGGGGCTGTGCTGCACGTGGAGGCGATGTTCGCCGGGCACATCGAGAAGGACGTCTGGGACTTCCAGCTCATGGGCGACCGCGGCGGGTGCACGTGGGACAACCCCAAGATCTTCTGCGATCAGACCGGCCACATGGTCAACATCAGCCCGGCCTACCTGCCGGGGGCGGACTTCTCCCAGCATTTTGACCTGAAGCTGCGGAACTTCGTCGACCACG
>DASVCG010000156.1:0-2202 GCA_036381755.1 Phycisphaeraceae bacterium
ACGCTCTTCATCCTCATGCGCCTGGGATGGATGGCCACGCTCATCTACGCGCCCACCATCGCCATCATGGCCGCCGCCAACCTCGACCCCGCCTGGCTCTGGCCCGTCGTCCTCACCATCGGCTTTAGCAGCACGCTCTACACCGCCATCGGCGGGATCCGCGGCGTCATCGTCACCGACGCCATCCAGTTTCTCATCATCATCGGCGGCGTGCTGGGGGTGATCCTCTACACGCTGATCCGATTGCCAACGCCCTGGCCCGAAGCCGTCAACATCCTGCAGGAAACGGGCCGGCTGCGCCTGTGGGACCTGTCGCTGAGCCTGGAGCAGCCCCTGACCCTCTGGGCGCTGATCATCGGCTACACGGTCCACAACCTGGGCAGCTATATGGGCGATCAGCTTTCGCTCCAGCGGTACATCACCGCCGGCAACCTGCGGTCGGCCGGCCAGTCGTTCGCCACCAACGCGGTCTCATCCATCCTCGTGCTGCTGCTGCTGGCGGGTGTGGGCCTGGCCCTGGCGGCCTGGTACGGCGCCGCAGGCGGCGTTCATCTGCCGAGCAACGTCGACCAGATCTTCCCTTATTTCGTCGCGCATCAACTGCCCGTCGGCGTGGCCGGCCTGCTGCTGGCGGCGCTACTAGCAGCGACGATGAGCAGCATGACCAGCGGCATCAACGCCCTGGCCGGTGCGATCACGCTGGACTGGCGGCCTCAGAACAGCCGCCGCTCGCCCGCCCAGGAGCTGCGGCTGGGGCGGTGGCTCAGCCTTCTGATCGGGGTGGCCGCTACGTTCGCCGGCGGGCTGGTGGGCAAGCTGGGCACCCTCTTTGAGATCGTGCAGATCCTGGGCGCCTTCGCCGGCCCGTTGGGGGTCTGCGTCCTCTTCAGCACCTTCCGCGTCCGGGTGCCCGCGTCGGCCATGAGCCTGGCGATGCTCGCGGGCTGCACCGCTGGCGGGCTGACCGCCATGGCGCCGTACCTTCACGCCCATTGGCCGTGGTTCCCCAACGTGTACGCCTTGTGGGTGACGCCCCTGGCGTTCCTCGTCACCGTGGCGATAGCTTTTGCCGGCCGCTGGATCAACCCGGCCTGGCGCGATGTGCCCCAGCCGTCACAGGCCCTGGAGGACGCCGGCTCCTGAGTTGCCCCGAGTCGCCCGCTAGCGGCGATCGACAGCATGCGCCGATGGGGCGTGACCCTCTGCGGCTGAAGAACGCGGCGCAAGCATCCCGTGTTCCTCCAGCAGCACTTGGACCTGCTTGATCTGTGCCGCATCCAAACCCCGCAGCGGGAATCGTAGCCGGGGTGACTTGAAGAAGCCCTGCAGGTAAAGCGCCGCGTGGAAGCACGCCCAGTGGTTGCCCTGGCTGGCCCACCCGCTGGCCAGCGGGAGCTCCACCTGCTGAACGATTTTGGCCGCCTGATCGATCCGGCCCTGCTCCAGGTGCTCATAGAACCGGATCGCCACCTCGGGGGCGTAGATCGCCGTGCCGGTGGCGAAGGCTTGGGCGCCAAAATGCCAGGCGTGCAGGAACGATTCCATCGTCCCGCCGGTCATCACGGCAAAGGGCAAGCCCGTCTGCTCCACGACGCGCAGATAGGCGACCTGCTCGTAGAAGTCGCCCGAGTCGTTCTTGAGCCCCACGAACTGCGGGATCTCGATGATCTGTTTCAGCATCGCCGGCGTGATGCCCGGCTGAAGCAGCGTGTAGGCCATCAGCGGCAGCGGCGAATGCTGGGCGATTCGGCGGTAGTGCTCCAGAAGCAACGGACCTGAGGGGGGCCAGGCCCGCCAATCAACCTGCAGCTTGACGACGTCCACGCCCCAGCCGGCGCACCGCTCGATGAACGCGATGCATTCGTCAGCCGGCCAGTGGTAGGCCGTGCTGGCGATGAAGACCGCCCGCCCGCGGGTCACGTCCGCCACCGCTTGGGTGAGCCGGGCGATCTCATCGTCCGTCATGCACATGAAGTGCGTGGTGCCGTGCGTCGTCCAGAACAGCCTGATGCCCCGATCGATGAGGCTGTCGATCCACCGGCATACCGAGTCGATGTCGAGCCGTTCCTGCTCATCGACAGCGGAGAGGATCGGCGCTAGCGGGCCGCGGATCTTGGAGACGATCGCCTTGCACTCACTCATGATGCCCGTCGCCTTTGATTTATTTTTGATGCTGTTGGATGCCGTCAGGGCGCTGGGGTT
>DASVCG010000157.1:0-2345 GCA_036381755.1 Phycisphaeraceae bacterium
GTGATGGCCGTATCGGCCCCGGTCGCCTTGGGCAGGTCGAACACCCCCGTCACCGCCAGCGCGCCGAGCGTGCCGGCGGCGATGTCGAGCTTGGCGATGCCCACCAGGTCGCCCTGGACCACCACGTCGCCAGCGGAAACATCCGCCGACGGGGTATGGTCGATGCTGTTGCCGTCATGAATGAATCGAGCGGTTGCCATGCGTCAGTGCTCCATGTGGTCTGGGTGGAAATCGCGCGGCCTAGGGAAGAGAGCGATTGATTACGCCTCACCCTTCAGCTTCAGAGCGCCCCGGTGGTCCTGCTCCTTGACGCCGAAGTCGATGTACCCGCGGAACATCACGCCCAGGGTGTTGAAATCGGCGTCGGTCTTCTCCACCGTCGGCCGGTCCACGCCGTTGAGGAACGCCACCTCGATCGCCGGCAGGCGATTCGGATCGGCCAGCAGATACCACGCCTTGTCCGACGCACCCGTGAACGTGGGGTTGGACAGGTAGACACTGGACACGACCGTAAACTTGCCCACGTGCGGGTTGGTGCTGGGCTTGGCTTTGTTGGTCGTGGTGGTTTCGTTGAGCTGCACGCTCTTCATGAGCATCTCGGCCGGGACCTTCAGCGCCGTGGGCACCAGCAGGATGCTGGGGCGGATGCCCAGCGGCTTGCCGTTGGGCTTGACCTGCCTGGCGAAGGCGACCTCGGCAGCGGTCAGGCCGTCCACCGTCAGCGCCGTGTCCGCGCCTTCCAGGTAGTTCTTGTGGTCGGCGTGGAAGAAGGCCTTGCCGTCCGCCTGCACCGGGTTGGAGAGCCACAGGCCCCACACCGCGTCGGCGATGGCCTCGGCCGCGCCCATACCGATCTGACGCGGGATGTCGGTGAACGCGCCCAGGTCGTCGTTGATGATCATCTGCCGCGTCAGCGCGAACATGATCCCGTGCGTGTCGGCCTTCTGACGGAAGGTCTGCTCGCCGAGCTGGCCGTGCTTGAGTTCTCCGTCCGGCCCGACCTGCTGGAACTGGAAGCTGCCGGTCATCCGGTAGCGGGTGTGCTCCTTGAAGTCGTTGACCGAGGCGATCCTGGCGATCTGTCGCCAGGCGTCCTCAACGTAGTTGTAGCCCTCCAGCAACATCTTGTTGGCGATGTTGCTGAGGACCCCCGGAAGTGCCGTGGTGCTGAACGCCGCCTGAAGCCAGCCCGAGGCGTCGCGCCGGAAGCGCGGCAATTGCGCCCCGCACGCCAGCTCGCAGAACTCCTGGATGCCGACGCCGCGCAGCCTGTCGGCGGCCTCCAGCACCGGCTCGGCGTACATCGCCTCGATCCGCGAGTTTGGCAGACCGCTGGCCATCAGCGCGACAGCTTCGAACACTTGCGGGCTGGTGTTGCGCGGCTGAGACACCACCGCCGGCACCTGCGGCCGCGAGGCTCGCAGCACGTGCAGTTCGGTGCGGCTCTCGTCCCAGCCTTCCTCAATCGCCTTCGCTTCGATGTCCGGGTGCTTACCCCCGCAGATGCGACGGATGGCCTCGATCCGCCGGACCTCCGCCGCCATCTGCTGTCGCATGCGCGTCAGCGCCTGATCCTCGTCAGCGGCGGCAGAAGCCTCCACGCGCTGCGGCGCAGCGGGGGCCGACGACGCCGCCTTCACCCACGCCGGATCGGGCATGGCGTCGTCCACGTGATCCGCCTGCGCCGCATCGGTCTGCGGTTCAGGCCGATTCGCTTCGGGAGTTCCGGGGCTTCCGGGGGTTCCGGGGGTTCCGGGGGTTCCGGGGGCCGTGTCGTTGGTGGTCGAGGTCGATTCGGGCATAGGGTGTCCTTTCGCTGAATGCTGGGCGGCGATGCGGGCGCTGGTGTTGGCGTCCGCGCCGCTGTCGACGAACGAGATTTCCTTGAGGATGGCGCGGCGGACCACGTGCAGCGGGCCTGTAAAGGTTCTGCCGTTGACGGTGACCTGTTGGCCATTCGGGACGAACTCGGCGTCAATCACGGCCGCGCCGATACTGGCCTGCCAGGGGAAGCCGTTCGCCCCGCTCCTGGCCACGTCGCGGGCCCACGAGGTGTCCCGGCTGACCAGGCCCTCGGCGATTAGCACCGGCCCGTCACTTCCGGGGGCGATCACCACGCGCTGCGTGTGGCCGACGCCCTGACGCGGGTTGTGATCCAGCCGAACAGGAATGTCCTGACGATCGATGGCCAGGCCCTCGAGGTCCACCACGACCGGGTGCGGGAAGCCGGCAATCCGCATCGTCCCGCCGGTGTAGGCGACCATGCGGAAGCGCGGCACCCCTGAGAGTTTGCCCTTGCCTGCGGGGGCCGCCGCCTCGACGGTCAGCGGGCAGCGGAAGCTGAG
>DASVCG010000158.1:0-6717 GCA_036381755.1 Phycisphaeraceae bacterium
GCTCGAGCCGCGCGGAGCAGATGCGGTCCAGGATCGTGTTCCAGTCGTCGCGGGGGAATCTGAAAGGCGCTGCACGGAACCCGCCGGTGTGCGTCAGCACGTGGCGGAGGGTGATGGCCTCTTTGCCCTGCTGGGCGAACGCGGGGATATAGCGCGCAACCGGAGCGTCCAGCTCGAGCCGGCCCTGGTCGACCAGTTGCGCGATGGCGATGGCGGTGATGGGCTTGCCGGAGGAGAACCACACCATCAGGTGGTCGGGCGTCATGGGCTGGCCGGGGCTGGCCTGGCCCAGGGCGAAATCAGCCACCGTTCGGCTGCGCAGCGAGACGTAGACCTGCATCCCTGTGTGCAGGCTGCGCTGAACGCCCTGCTCAAAAAGCTGGACAACGGTGGGCAGTTCCGTGACGCCTTTCATGGGAGAGGCATGATAGCCCAACATCGCAGCAAGTGGTCGAGCGGAGTTTCCCTGATTTTGTTTGACGCGTCAGCGGGCCGTTTTTAGATTGACCACGTTCTCTTGATGCAGCGGCTGGGCTGCGCTCGTCACCTGTCACTATCTCGAATTCTCTAATCAAGGGGGATCATGGATGGAATCTTTGGCTTTGGTGCTGATCACCGAGATCATGTACAACCCTGCTTCGGATGAGCGGCCGCCAGCGCAGACCGAGTGGGTGGAGATTTACAACCCCGGCCAGGCGACGGTGTCGCTGGAGGGTTGGTACCTGGCTGACGAGGACGGCCAGACTGCTGCCATACCCGTAGGCGTTGAGCTGTCGCCGGGCGAAGCAGCGGTGCTGATCCCCGCTGCCCAGAGCGTAGAGGATTTCCGTGCCGCCTGGGGCGGCCAGTTCCAGGTGATTCCGCTGGAGAAATGGGAATCGCTGGCCAACAGCCCGAGCCCGCAAAACGAAGTCCTCACCCTCCGTCGCAGCGACGACAGCGTGGCTGACGAGGTGAATTTCGACGACCGCGCCCCCTGGCCCAAAGACACGCCCCAAGGGCCGTCCATTTATCTGATTCCGGGCGCCATCGACGCTGCTGCCAATGACGAGGGCGGCAACTGGCGCCGCTCGGAAGCGGGCGTGCACGGCGCATACGCAGCGACGCAGACACCGGAGTATTCCGACCGCGACATCGGCTCACCCGGCACGGTCGTGACTCAAGACGAAGCGGCAGAAGATGGAGGGCAGGCGGCGGAAGGTAAGAAAGATAAAGATTGACCACAGAGACAGAGAGGCACAGAGAAAATGGAGGGCGGCCCCCTCACCCTACCCTGTTCCGGGGCTCCCCAATGAGAGAGAGGGCTTTATTGATGATGTGCCCTTGCCTTTTGATGTAGCTCCAGCCGCGCCCCCGTTGGGGGCGGGCTATTGATGCAGTCCCGGTCTCGATTGGTGACTCAGAGTTTCTCTAACTACTGTCCTCTGCACCTGCCCCCTACCGTCTGCCCGCTACCCCCTGCATTAAGCGGCGTGGACGGTTTCGAGGACGGGCTTGCCGTCGATGGTGATGTGCTGAAGCTGGGCCAGCGGGCCGTGCGGCTTCTTGGATTCTTCCTCCAGCTCCTTCAAAGCCTGGGGGTTGGCGTAGGTGTTGAAGATCATCGCCTTGATCGTCCCCCACAGCCCGCTGAAGCGCGTGAAGGTGTGGTTGACTGCGGAGGGCTCGTAGCCGCAGTGGACCATGCACTGCTGGCACGCCGGGTTGCCCGAGCCGCGGCCGTAGTTCTCCCACGCGGTCTGGTTCATCAGCTCTTCGAACGTGTCCACGTACCCGTCCTGAAGCAGATAGCAGGGCTTTTGCCAGCCGAAGAGGTTGTAGGTGGGGTTGCCCCAGGGCGTGCACTCATAGTCGCGTAGGCCCATGAGGAACTCCAGGTAAAGCGGCGATTGATTGAACCGCCAGCGCTTCTTGCGGTTGGAGAGGATCATGCGGAACAGTTGATGGGTCTCGTTCCGCTGGCGAAGGAACGAGGCCTGATCGGGCGCCTTGGGGTAGGCGTAGCCGGGGCTGACCATGCAGCCTTCGACGCCCAGGTCCGCCATCTCATCGAAGAAGGCGCGGACGGAGTTGGGGTCGGCCCCTTCGAAGAGGGTGGTGTTGGTCGTGACGCGGAAGCCTTGCTGGACGGCCTGGCGGATCGCTTCAGCGGCGATCTTGTACACGCCCTCCCGGCAGACCGCGAAGTCGTGGTGCTCTTCCTGGCCGTCCATGTGCACGCTGAAGGTCAGGTATTTGCTGGGCTTGAAGAGGTGTAGCTTGTCGCGCAGGAGGATGGCGTTGGTGCAGAGGTAGACGTATTTTTTGCGCGCAACCAGGCCCGCGACGATCTGGTCGATCTGCGGGTGCAGCAGCGGCTCGCCGCCGGGGATCGACACCATCGGCGCTCCGCACTCGTCGACGGCTTTAAAACACTCCTCCGGCGTCAGGTGCTGCTTAAGAATGTGCGGCGGGTACTGGATCTTGCCGCAGCCGGCGCAGGCCAGGTTGCACCGGAACAGCGGCTCGAGCATCAGCACCAGGGGATACCGCTTGCGACCGCGGAGCCGCTGCTTGAGGACGTAGGTCGCCACGGTCCACATCTGCGAGATCGGCACACCCATCTGGTGAAGCACTCCGGCTAGGAGTCAATAGGAATCAAACAGCAGGTCCACGGCCCGGCAGGCAGTTCCGGCTTCCCCCTAAACGCCTTCCACGCTGAGGACCAGGCCGCTGGGGCTGCGCACGCGGTCAGCAGCGGTGAGAACGTCTTCTGCGCTTAAAGCGAGGATAGCAGTCCCCCTGCCTCCACTCAATGGGCGGCTCCCCGATCCGCCCCGGGCCCGTGGCATTTTTTGGCATTTTTAGTGGGGCGGTCTTTTTCATCATACCCGCGATCGGCTCTGGGGATAGCGGCACACCCGCCCGCCAGCGATACGCATCGGCGCACCCGTTTGCGACACGCAGCGCAGCACCGCGCCTCACCTTCGCCTCGTGCTCTTGAGCCCCTGCCCATGCCGGGCTTTGTGAAGATCGCCCCCCTCAGCACAAGCCGCCTCGCTTGCTGCGCTTGCGAAAACGCGGGGTAGGATTCGCCCATTCGCGATCATGAGACGAGCTGTGACAAACGTTTAGATCGTTTAGACAGAAATGGTGTGCGGCCCGGCTTCATCTGTCCCTCCAAACCCGGCTGCGCGATTCGCATAATCTTATAATCCCCCGTTCAGCCCTTTGGATTCCGAGCGATTTTTATCGTTAATATCCATTAAATCGCTGTTTATTAGTGCAACACCCCATCGAGCAAGCCATTCGAGAAGAAGGCTTTGCGGAAGGGTTCAGTCAAATTATAATATAATAATGCGTCAAATCGGTTTGGCTCTTATAGGTTGTGGCGGGATCGCCCGCGTCCACGCCGCAGCGGCGGAGGCGGCTAAGGGGGGACGGGTCCGGATCGTGGCGGTGGCTGATCCGAACCCCGAGTCCCGCCAGGCCCTGGCTCAGCAGACCTCAGCGCCAGCCTATGAATCGCTTGAAACGCTGCTGAAGCGGCCGCCAACCCAACATCTGGACGGCATCGTGCTATGTACGCCACCTTCGGTGCGCACGGGGCTGGTGGAGCAGGCCCTGGAGCGCGGCCTGGGCGTGCTCATCGAAAAACCCTTGAGCCACACGCTTGGCGACGGCGAGCGGCTGATGGAGCTGGCCAGCGCTTATCCGGATCGAGCCGCTGCGGTGGGGTACTGCCATCGGTTCGCCCCAGCGGTGCAGGCGATCCGTCGATTAGCCCGCGCGGGTGAGCTGGGCCCGCTGGTGCGGTTCGAAAACACGTTCGCCACCTGGCACCCGACCATGGCCCGGCACTGGATGAGCGACCCGGCGGTCAGCGGCGGCGGATCACTGCTGGATACCGGTTCCCACAGCCTGGACCTGTTCCACTTCCTGGTGGGCCCGGCGAAACTGGAGGCCGCGGTCCTGCGGCATCGCTGGCCCGGCCGAGGCGAATCCAGCGCCACCATCCTTGTGCGCAGCAGCCAGACGGACACTGCGGGTGTGATCAACAGCGGATGGACCGAGCCGTCTCGCTTCACCCTTGCCCTGGTCGGTGAGCAGGCCTCGGTTTTCTATGACTACGAGCAGCCTCACCACCTGGTGCTGCGCACGCAAGAGGGCCAGCAGCGATCAATCCCGGTGGAGGGGCACGAGTCGCGGTTCGCGCGCCAGTTGGAGGCGTTTGCTGACCTGATCGAAAACCCCACGCGCCCGACGGATCTGGCCAGCGTGGCAGACGCCTGGGCGGTGATGCGCCTGGCGGATGCGGCGCAGCGACGGGTCGGCGACGCAGCGGCGATGGCGGTCTGATGGTGATGCGATGAATCGGGCCGCCTGGCTTCATCAGCGCGCGGCGCACCAGGCGGCGGACGCGATTTTTGTCGGTTTTTCCTGGCTTTCCGGGCTTTTTGACTTTTTGATAAGAGAAGAGCGTTGCGATGAATCACCCTGAACAAGCGAGGGCTGGAATGTTGGCCGCCCCGCGCCCAGCCTGTGCTGATGCGCCTCCGAAGCTGTGCCGGGTCGGCGTGGTGGGGATCGACAGCTCGCACCTGCCCGAGTTCGCCCGCCGGCTGCGCGTGCTCCAGGAGGCTGGGGCGGCGCAGGTGCGCGTGACCCACTACTGGACCGACGGGGAGCACGACATGCCGGCGCAGCAGGTGGAGCAGTGGCGTCTGCGTGCTGAGGCTGAGGGGGTGGTGGCCGCGGGAACGCTTCAGGAGATGCTCGAGGCGGTGGACGGCGTGATGGTGCTGGGCGTGTCGGGCTACAAGCATGCTGCGCAGGCCCTGCCGGCGCTGGAGCGCGGGTTGCCCACCTACATAGACAAGCCGCTGGCGTGCACGCTTGAAGATGCGCAGCGGATCCTCGCCGCGGCCCGTCGCACGCGCACGCCCTGCTACTCGGCTTCGAGCCTGCGCTTCGCTGACGAAGCGCAGCAGGTCGATCGCGAGCGGTTAGGTGAGCTGGTCGCCATCGACGCCTTCGGCCCCGGCGAGCTGCACCCGACGATGAGCTGCACCTTCTTTTACGGCGTACACACGGTGGAGATGGTCGACACGCTCTGGGGCCCCGGCGTCGCGCGCGCCCGTGCTGTGGCGAGGCAGGACCGCCAGCTCATCGACCTGGAGTACCGCGACGGCCGATACGCGCACCTGCGGCTGGAGCGAAGCGGGGCGTACGATTTCGGCGCGACCGTGCACGGCAAGAAAGGCGTGCATCAATTCCGCGTCAATTTCACTCATGTCTACGATCGCCTGGTGGAACGCTTAGCCAGGTTCTTCCAGACCGGCGAAGCACCCGTCCCGCTGCGGGACATCGTCGAGAACATCGCGGTCATGGAGGCGATCGACCGCTCCATCGCTCGCGACGGCGCCTGGGTGGATGTGCCCGCGGTGGCCTGATCCGCCTGGCTGCTCGACGACGCAACGCCATGATTGGGTTTTGATGATGCATCAGCGTTTGCTGGGCGCGGTGAATCCGCGGGCTGCGCCGGCTCGATGGGTCGAGCAATTGCTGGATTGATTTAGCAACGCATGGGCCGCTGCGCCGCGGTACCATAGGCGGCTGACGGCCTCAATTTCGTGGAGAACTGATGCGTCAGGCTCACCCTTATGTTGCAGCGCTGCTGCTGGCGATCGGAGCGATGATGATCGACGGATGTCGCCACGATGACCCCGCGCCGCTGACCGATGTGACGGCGCTTCTGGATGAGCGAGCCCCGTGGGCGGATCACGAACGGCCGATCTCGGTGCCGCGCCATCCGGCGGAGCAGTTCCTGCGCGGCTGGGTGATCGCGCTGGATCCGGGCCATGGGGGCGATGCGCACCTTCCCAACTACAAGCGCGGCCCGACCGGCGTGCGTGAAGCGGAAGTGAATCTGCGCGTGGCGCTATTGCTGGCCCGGCTGCTCAAGGACGCCGGCGTCCACGTCGTGCTCACCCGCACCGACGATTCCGAGGTCAGCCTTCAGCAGCGCGCCCACATCGCCAACACCTGCCCCCGGCCCGACGGCGGACAGGGCGCTGACCTGTTCATCAGCATCCATCACAACGCTGCGGGCGATCCCCGGATCAACTACAGCAGCGTCTGGTTCCACGGCCAAAGCGCCTGGTCCGAGCCCGATCTGGACGTGGCGCGCTATTTGGCTCACCGCCTTGGTGCTGAGCTGCGCACCGACATCGGCTACACCTCGCCGCTCATGAGCGACCAGCAGATGTACGCCAGCGGCTTTGGCGTACTCCGCCGATGTCACATGCCCGCGGTGCTGTGCGAGTCCAGCTTCCACAGCAACCCCGAGGAGGAGCAGCGCCTCCGCGATCCGCTTTACAATCTCCGTGAAGCTTACGCCATCTACCTGGGGCTGTGCGAATACGCCTATGGCGGCCGACCTACGCAGTCCATACCGACCGTCCAACTCAGCGACAGCGAGTGGACCATCACCACGACGCTCGATGACGGCCTGCCCAAGCGATGGTGGGGCGCCCAGCGCGACCGGACGATCCTCTCCACGATCGCGCTCATGCTGGACGGCCAGCGGCTCCAGTTCCGCTACGACCCGGCCAGCAAGCTGGTCGAGGCGAGCCTTCCCGCAGCGGCGCTAAGCCCCGGGCGGCACATCCTGGAGGTCCACCACGCCAACTTCTTCAAGCATCACAACTTCCCTCAACGCTACGCCTTGGTCATCAC
>DASVCG010000159.1:0-4772 GCA_036381755.1 Phycisphaeraceae bacterium
GCATCGCCCGCTCGACCGCGAGGGGATCGGTCTCCTGGTCCTCCTCCACCATCCGCTGGGCCTGCTTGAGGGCTTTGTAGAGGCCCACCGCCTTGCGGCGCTGCGGCTCGTCGAGGTAGCGGTTGCGGCTGGACATCGCCAGCCCGTCGGACTCGCGCACGGTGGGCACGGGCACGATGCGGGTGGGCAGCATCAGGTCCGCCACCATCGCCTGCACCACGCGGAGCTGCTGGTAGTCCTTCTCGCCGAACATCGCCAGCTCGGGCTGGAAGATGTTGAGCAGCTTCAGGACCACGCGGCACACGCCGTTGAAGTGGCCCGGCCGCCAGGCGCCTTCCAGGTCGCTGGTCAGGTCGGGCACGTCGACCGCGGCGTCGATGACCTGGGGCGGGTACATCTCCTGCACCGACGGGGTGAATACGCCGGCCACCTGCGCCGCTTCGCACAGCCGCAGGTCCTCCTCCAGCGTGCGCGGGTAGTGGTCCAAGTCCTCGCCGGGGCCGAATTGCGTCGGATTGACGAAGATGCTTACGAAGACCGTGTCAGCCAGCCGCCGCCCCTCTCCCATCAGGCGCAGGTGGCCTTCGTGCAGCGCTCCCATCGTGGGAACCAGCGCCACCCGCCCGCGGGCCTGCTGGCGATGTCGGCGTGCTTCCTCAACAGTCGTCCAGATCCGCATGCTCCACTCGGTCTTCAATGGTGTGCCCCCGATCCAGGACGCGGTCCGTCCGGTCATCGCCTAATTTAGAGTTAGTTGAATTAGTTTAAGAGCTTAAACGGAAGTTGCCTATTCCGATATGGCGCCCGTGCGGGGTTGGCCGGGCCGGCTACCCCCCAGCGGGGAAGGGGATCGTCGCCCCCGTCACCCGGCGATAAAGGTCCATCACCTTGGCGATCTGCTTCGCCGCCAGGCGGTGCTCCTGGATCCAGGCGCGGGCCCGCTGGCCCAGGTCGTAGGCCTCCTGGGGCTGCTCGACGACCCACATCAGCGCCTCTTGCCAGGCCTGGCGGTCCGGGCCGTGCAGGAGCCGGCAGGTCTGCCCGTCGATGAGGCAGTCCAGCCACGGATCCTCATGCGCCAGCACCGGGATGCCCCGGGCCATGGCCTGGATCATCAGCCCGCGCGTCCGCCCCAGAGGCTGAGGTTGCACCAGCACATCCGCACGCAGCAGGATCTCGCGATGCCCCAGCCGACGGGGGATGAACGACAAGTTGCGCAGCAAGCCCAAGCGGCTGGCGGCCTGCCAGATCATGTGCTGGTCGCCGCCCTGACCGTCGAGGAAGAACTGCGTCTGCGGGTCGGCCTGCACCACCGCGGCCATAGCCTCCAAGAGCGCCTGGTAGCGGGCGTCCATCCGCCCGTTGCCGGTGACGACGACGCACACCGGCTCGCCGGGCTCGCGCAGCAGGGCCTCCGGGCCCAGGTGCGCGCCGGGCGAAATAGTTTGCACCAGGTAGGCCGGGTCCACCCGGTCGCGCATCGCCTGGGCGATGGGCTCGGTGGTGGCGGTGAAAGCACAGCGCAGGGGATCGGCCTGGCGGGCGGTGGACTCCATCAGCCGCACGTCCAGGTGCGAGTTGGCGCTGAAGACAGCGGGGAGGTTGATAGCATTCGCCAGCCGCGCCACCCCGTGCCAGAGCCTGCCGTCCAGCGCGTGCAGCAGGTCCACGCCCAGCTCCTCCAGCCGCTTGCCCAAGTGCGCCAGGCGGTAACGATCCAGCGCCGGCCAGCCCGATTCCTGCCAGGTCACCCGCTCGCTGAAGGCGATCAGGTCCGCGGTCGACCACTGCTCAGGCACAACCTGCGCCACCCGCACCTGCTCGTCGATCAAGCCCACCACCAGGTACTGGAAGGTCAGCAGCTCCTCGTCGAGCCAAGACATGTTGGCCACCAGCGCTACGTGCATAACTTCATTGTAGTACAAGTTTGAGAGGTGATATGGATGCCTCAATAGAGGGTAGGGGGCAGACGGTAGGGGGTAGGAAAAGACAAACCACAGAAGCACGGAGAAAGATAAAAAGAGGTTGAGGATCAAGAATTGAGGGTTTTAGGGATTGGGGGTTAGAGATTGAAGATTCCCAATAGCTCGCCCCCAACGGGGCGCGGCTAGAGCAGGATTGGCCTTGCACTACAATGCCCGCATGGTTCATCGCCGCGGCCAGACTGACCTGTGGACCACCCGTCGGCTGCTGTCGTGGACGACCGATTATTTTCAGCGCAAGGGGCTAGACTCGCCGCGCTTGACCGCGGAGATGCTGCTGGCCCACGTGCTGGGCGTGACGCGGCTCAAGCTGTACATGGACCCGGACCGCCCCGCTACGGAGCTGGAGCGCGCCGCGTTCCGCGAACTGGTCGAGCGCGCCGCCCGGCACGAGCCGGTCGATTACCTGGTCGGCCAGACGCCGTTTTTCTCCATGATGCTCAAGGTCTCGCCCGCGGTGCTGGTGCCCCGGCCCAGCACCGAGACGATTGTGGAGCACGTGCTCCAGCACGCCCGCCGAACCCCCGGCTTCCACAGCCCGCTGATCGTCGACCTGGGCACCGGCAGCGGGGCCATCGCCATCGCCATCGCCAAGCACCTGCCCCACAGCCGCGTCATCGCCACCGATATCTGCCCCGATGCGCTGGACCTGGCCCGCCTGAACGCCCAGGCCCAGGGCGTGGCGGACCGCATCGAATTCCGCCGGGGCGATCTTTTCGAGCCGCTAGCGGGCGTCCGTGCGCGGTATCTGGTGAGCAACCCGCCTTACATCAGCGACGCGGAGTGGGAGCAGGTGCCGCCTAACGTGAAGAACTACGAGCCCGTGCGTGCTTTGCGGGGCGGGCCCGACGGCTTGCAATACATCCGCCCGATCATCCAGCAGGCCCGCCAATACCTGGACCTGCCCGCCCAACTGGTGCTGGAGATCGCCGCGTCGCAGGAGCAGGCAGTGCTGGAGCTGGCCCGCCAGGCGCCCGGCCTGACCAACCCGCGGGTCCTGGCCGACCACGAGGGTTTGCCCCGCGTCCTGGTCGCCGATGCGAGATAAGCGGCTAGTATTTGCGATCTGGGATTTTCCGCCCTCCGACCCCCGGCCCGGACGCGAACTGGCGACAGGCGGGCCGGATAAAATGAGGGGATGGACGCCATCGGCAAGCTTCTGCTAGGTGCGGGCTTGATGCTCGCAGCGCTGGGCGGGCTGATCTGGGCTATCAGCCGCCTGGGATTCCGCGGGCTGCCTGGGGATATCATCTATCGATCGGACCGCGTGACGATCTACTTCCCCATCGTCACCATGCTGGTCCTGTCGCTCCTGATGACCCTGGCCCTGTGGCTGTGGCAGTGGGTTCGACGGGGGTGATCCGGAGGAGCTTCCGGGGATATCCGGGGCATCGTGACAGCAGGGGGCTATGAAGGCGTATCGGTGCGACTGGCGTTAATCGGCGACATCCATCTGTTCCGTTTGAAGGTTCACCCCCGCAGGCTTCTGGGCAAGCGGCTGCTGGGGCAGTCCAACCTTTGGCTGAATCGGCGGTTCCGCTTCAACCACGACGTGCTGGACCCGCTGATCCAGCGCGTGGCGCAGATCGGGCCCGACCTGGTGCTGCTCACCGGCGACGTGACCACCACCTCCCTCGAGGACGAGTTCAGCGACATCGTCAACTACCTGCAGCCCCTGGCCAGGCAGGCGCCCATGGTCATCGTGCCGGGCAACCACGACCGCTACACGTTCCGCTCCGCACGCAAGAAGCGCGTCGAGACCCTCCTGAGCGGGCTGATGCCGCGGCAGTTCCCCTATCACCGCCAACTGGCTGACCGCTGGCACCTTTTGGGGATCGACTCAGCCAAGCCGCAATTGATGCTCTCCCGCGGGGCGGTGGGGCCCAGGCAGCTCGTCAGGGTGCGGCGGTTCCTCAAGACGCTCACGCCCCAGGACGGCGTCGTCGTCCTATGCCATTACCCCGCCCAGACGCCCCCCGGCACGCCCCGAAGCTGGGCCCACGACCTGGCTGACGCCCGCCTGCTCAGGCAGATGCTCGAAGAGTGCCCCGCGCAGGTGGTGTTCCTCCACGGCCACATCCACCGGCCCTGGCACTGGCAAAAAAGCAACGGGCACGGCAAGCACCTCACCTGCATCAACGCCGGCGCCCCGTGCCTCACCAACAGCCACTACCCCCTGGGCCAGGGGTTTTGGGAAATCCACCTGCCCCCCACGCCTTCCGAGCCGCTGGGGCTGATCCACCACGTCCCCACCCTGGATGGGCACTACGGCACGCCGGCCGCCAGGCGGCGGGCCCATCGGCGGCTGGAGCTGGAGCCTCGCTGGCAAACCCGCCGCGTCTTATAACCACGGGCGATGCGCTCGCAGCCCAGCGCCCAAGGTCCGCAATCCCCGCCTCCGGCCCCCAACTTCTTTCTTTTTTGTGGCCTTTCCTGTGCCCCTGCGTCTCTGTGGTCGATCTTTTTTCTTGATGATTCCTTCATTAGCCAAGTTGCTAAATCCTCTATCCTTGTGGTGAGCTACGCGGGGCGGTGCGGTAGAATCGGCCGGACACCAAGACCCATTCACCTGATCGATGGGGCCTCAACCATGTGCGGGATCGTCGCTTACGTCGGCAATAAATCGGTGGCGCCGCTGCTGATCGAAGGGCTCAAGCGGCTGGAGTACCGCGGCTACGACTCCGCGGGACTGGCGGTGATGACCCGTCAGGGGATGCGCGTCGTGCGCAGCGTGGGCCGGGTGAGCGTGCTCCAGGCCAAGGTGGAGGCCGACCTGCCCGCCTACGAGGG
>DASVCG010000160.1:0-3205 GCA_036381755.1 Phycisphaeraceae bacterium
GCGTGCCCCTCATCATCGGCTGCAAGGACCGCTGGGCCGCTGCGGGGCTGCTGGCCGTGTGGCTGGTACTGCTGGTGCTCATGCCCGAACAGGTGCTGACCTGGCCCCAATCCGCACAAACCTGGCCGCTCCTGGCGCTACTGGCGATCCACCTGCTGACGCCTCCCGCGCCCTACGGCTCATGGGACGCACGCGGCCGCGCCCACCCCGCAGGCCCCTGGCGGCTGCCCGCACACGCTCACGCCCTGGCCTGGGCCGCCCTGGCCATCTTCTACCTCAATCTGATCCTCTCCCCCACCCCCGGAAGCTCCCCCCCCGCCCCCGGAAGTTTCCCCTCTGAAAGCTTCCCGCAAGCTCCGCCGCAAGCCCCGCCTCTTGCCAGCGGGCAGGCGGCATCGATCAGCCAGGGCGTACGCTGGCTGCTGACGCTGGCGGCAGCGGGCCTCCTGGGGCTGGCGATTCATGCCACCACCCGCCCGTGGGGCTGGCTCATCGCCCTGGTGATTGGCGTGCCCACCCTGGCCGCATTAGGCCTGTGGCAACTGGCTGGCGTGCTGCTCCTGCTTCACCTGTTCACGTTCAACCCCGCCTGGCTGCCGGGCAGGAAAGCCACGGCTCCTCAGCCCGCGTCCGAGCCCGAGCATTTGTTCTACGACGGCCACTGCGGCCTGTGTCACCGCTGGGTCCGGCTCGTTCTGGCGGAGGACCGCACGGGCGGCGTTTTCGTCCTCTCCCCCCTTCAGGGCGACTACATCCGCCAGCGCTTATCGGATGAGCAGCGGCAGGGCCTGCCCGACTCCATCGTCGTTCAGCGGGCCGACGGCCGATTGCTCACGCGATCCACCGCCATTTTTTACATCCTGGCCCGTCTGGGCGGTCTTTGGCGGCTGATCGCCTGGGCCCTCTGGCTGATCCCCCGCCCGCTGCGCGATGCGGGCTACGACGCTGTCGCTGCCTTGCGCCACCGCATCTTCCCCCGCCCCGACGAGGCCTGCCCCCTCATGCCGCCCCAGCTCCGATCGCGGTTCAGGATGTAACGCCGCCGCCCCTCCCGCGATGGCCCAGGATGCCCGCCAACGCCCCACTAACTACTAAAACCCCCTGCCGGCTTTCATGTGCTATAATGACTTGTCTTCGGGTCAGTTCCCCGAAAATCTCCCAACGAGCCACGCCAGACGGGTTTGGGTTCTTTTTTCAATGGCGCAGCAGGTGCTGCGACCCCAAGTGATTGATCTATGCCCCAGCCGCTGATCCGCAACGTCGCCATCATCGCCCACGTCGACCACGGCAAGACCACGCTCGTGGACGGCCTGCTCAAGCAGTCGGGCATGTTCCGCAGCGAAGAGCTCGACAAGCTCGCCGGCGGCCAGCACGGCCTGATCATGGACTCCAACGCCCTGGAGCGCGAGCGCGGCATCACCATCTTCAGCAAGAACTGCGAGGTCCACTACACCGCCTCGGACGGCACGCGATACAAGATCAACGTCATCGACACCCCCGGCCACGCCGACTTCGGCGGGGAGGTCGAGCGCGTCCTCAAAATGGCTGACGGCGTGCTGCTTCTGGTCGACGCCTTCGACGGCCCCATGCCCCAGACGCGATTCGTCCTGTCCAAGGCCCTGGAGAACGGCCTCAAGCCCATCGTCGTCATCAACAAGATCGACCGGCCCGACGCCCGGCCCGACCACGTCGCCACCGAGGTGTTCGACCTGCTCGTCTCGCTCGATGCGGACGATGAAGCCCTGGATTTCCCCATCGTCTACGCCTCCGCCCGCGAGGGCTGGGCCACCACGGACCTGGAGGTGAAGAAGACGGACCTGCGCGACGTATTCGAAGCGATCGTCCGCCACGTGCCCCCGCCGCCCAGCGACCCCGACGCCCCGCTCCAGATGCTGGTGACGACGCTGGACTACTCCGACTTCGTCGGCCGCATCGCCATCGGGCGGGTGTTCGCCGGCACGATCCGCAAGGGCCAGGAGGTGATGGTCCTGGGCCGTCGGGGCGGGCAAAGCCGTCAGCGCGTCCTCCAGTTATTCCAGTTCGAGGGCCTGGGCAAGCGCGAGGTGGAAGCCATCGAGGCCGGCGACATCGGTGCTGTGGTCGGCCTGGACCCGGTGGACATCGGCGACACCCTCGCCAGCCCTGATCAACCTCAGGCCCTGCCCTCCATTGCTGTGGACGAGCCCACGCTCACCATGACCTTCCGCGTCAACGACGGGCCCTTCGCCGGCAAGGAGGGCCAGTACGTCACCAGCCGCCAGCTTCGCGCCCGCCTGGAGAAGGAGCTTCAATCCAACGTCGCCCTCCGCGTAGATTTTTCCACCACCGACGAATTCCAGGTGTCCGGCCGGGGGCTGATGCACCTGGGCATCCTCCTGGAGAACATGCGCCGCGAGGGCTACGAGCTGACCGTGGGCAAGCCGCAGGTGATCCTCAAGGAGGAGGCCGGCCAAAAGCTCGAGCCTATCGAGCACCTGGTCGTGGACTGCCCGCAGGAGTGCGCCAGCGCCGCGATGGCCCTCTTGGGTGAACGCCGGGCGGAATTGGTCAAGATGGACGCCAAGGCCGGCGCCTCGGGCTACACGCACCTGGAGTTCACCATCCCCGCCCGCGGCCTCATCGGCCTGCGCAGCAGGCTGCTGACCGCCACCCAGGGCCGAGCGGTCATGCACCACGTTTTCGACCGCTATGAGCCGCTGCGCGGCAGCATCCCCCAGCGGCCCAGCGGCGTCATGATCGCCTCCGAGGCCGGCCGAGTCACCGCCTATGCCCTCGACGCCCTCTACGACCGCGGCGTCTTCTTCGTCCGCCCGGGCGACCAGGTCTACGAAGGCCAGGTCGTCGGCGAGCACTGCAAGGACAACGACATCCTCGTCAACGTCACCAAGGAGAAAAAGCTCACCAACATCCGCGCCGCGTCCAAGGACGACAACGCCCAGGTCCGCCCCGCTCGCCAAATGTCCCTGGAAACGTGCCTGGAGTACATCCAGGACGACGAGTTGGTCGAGATCACCCCCGAGGCGGTGCGCCTGCGCAAGCGGCTGCTCAAAGAGGCAGACCGCAAGCGCCAGGAGCGGCGGCTCAAGAGCCTCGTGAACGCTTAAATCGCCCACAGGCCCTCAATAACAGCCCCCGCCCCCGGAATTGCCCCCGGATATAGTCCCTCGGATCGGAATAGTCCGCAGGAACGGCCCCAGCCGCACGC
>DASVCG010000161.1:0-7375 GCA_036381755.1 Phycisphaeraceae bacterium
AGGCGGCCCTCCTTGGCCAGCGCCTTGGCGCGCAGGAGCGTGGGCCCGGGCTGGGCGTGCTGACGCGGGGCCAGGTGGTTGTGGATGTCCAGGGCTGTCAGGGCCAACTGGGGCTGATTGAGGCGCAGGCGGATGCGGGCCTCCAGGAGGCGGGTGGTGGGGTTGCTCGGGTCGAGGCGGATCGCCTGCTCCACGTGCTCGAGCGCTTCGTGGGGCAGATGGGCTGACAGCGCCGCTTCGGCGCGGTCGAACGCTGTTCGGGCCTGGTCCAGCTCGTGCAGGTTCATGCCGCCAGCTCCCTTGCCAGTTGCTGCGCCACGGGCGAGGCGGGCTCCTCCTTGAGCCATTGCTCAAGCTGCCTGCGGGCCTCGGTGGAAGCGCCGTCGGCCTGGGCGCGGCGGATCAGTGCTGCGCGCAAGTCGGGGTAGTGGGGAAATCGCTCGCACGCGCCGCGGAGCACCTGCCTGGCTGACGGGCCGACGGCCTCATCATCGCTCACCTGCGCCAGCACCAGCGCCAAAGGGGCGGCGTAGGGGTCGAGCTTGAGGCCGCGATGGGCCCACCGCCTGGCGTCATCCTGATCGCCCGCCAGCAGGGCCAGCTCGGCCAGGGCCTGGCAGAGCATCACCTGTCGGCGGGCATCGCCCTCGAAGCCGGCGATCGTGCGGGCCAAAGCGTTGCGGAGCAGCTCCACGGCCTGCGGCTGGGGCTCGTGCTTGAACGCTGCGACCAGCGAGGCGGCCAGCTCCGGCTGAGCGACCAGCTCCGCGGCCAGGTGCTCGATGGTGGCCTCAGCGGTGGCGGGCAGGTCCTGGGCTCCGGGCACGCTCATGGCGTGCAGCCAGCGGACCACCTCCGGGCGGTTGCCGTGCGCGTCGAAGAGGCGTCGGCCGAGCCGGCTGGCGGCATCCGGGTAATCGCTGGCGATCAGCAGGCTCACCAGCATCTGCAATTCGCAGGGGTCGGCCTCCTCCGGCGGGAGGCGCTTGACCGGCTCGAGCACCGCCAGGGCGTCGTCCAACTGGCCGCGGCGGGCGAGCAACGCCGCGAGCATGACGCGTGCCGCAGCGGGGCAGTCGGCTTGTCGCTGCCACTGGTGCAGTTCCAGCTCCGCCCCGGCCAATCGGCCGTCACGGCACCATTGGGCCAGGCGTTCCAGGCGAGCCTGGGTGATGGAATCCGCAGGATCAACGGCGTGATGGGTCATGAGCCCTGCCCTGCCGCCATCGGGGCCGGCGATGATCGAGAATCACGAATCGCTGCGAGTCAACTCCCGGACATCCGATTGAATTACGCACGAAAACGCCAAGGACGCGAGGAGACCCTGCTTTCACAAGATCATGACGGTTGAAAGAGCCTCATGCTGATTCCGGCGTGGGAGCAGTCCCCCCTGCTATGTCCTTGCCGGCGTCGTGGATGTCCTTCGTGCCTCCCGGAGCAACCACGAAGTCGGGGCGGTGCGGGCCCACAACGGCCCGGAAGCACCCCCGGAAGCACCGCGGCTTAGCGCGTATCGGCTGTATGGGCTGCGCGGTTTAGCGCGGTTGGGGGCTAGGCGCGGGCGTTCGCCGGCCCAGCGCGGGCTATCGGACCTGCCGCCTGGGCATGGGGTGGATGGATGGGCGGGGCCGGGATTAAGACTGCGGCTGGGGCGGCGGGTTGTGGTGGTTGTTGAGGACGACGAGGTTGTCGCGGTGGATCACCTCGGCGTAGGCGGGCCGGCCCAGGATTTTCTCGAACTGGTTGGAGCGTTTGCCCATGATGAGTCGCAGCTCGTCGGCGCTGTAGTTGGTCAGGCCGCGGGCGACCTCCCTGCCGCGCGGGTCGCGGACCAGCAGCACCTCGCCGCGCTCGAACTGGCCGGTGAGGGCCTGGATGCCGCTGGCCAGGAGGCTCTTGCCGCGCTGGCACAAGGCGGCGACGGCGCCGTCGTCGATGGTGACGGTGCCTGCGGGGCGGGCGGTGAGGCCGATCCAGCGTTGCCGGCTGTCGAGCTTGCGTTGGGCGGGGGCGAAGACGGTGCCGAGCTTCTCGCCTGAGAGGAGGCGGTGGAGCACGTCTTTTTCGCGTCCGCAGGCGATGACAGCGGTTTCGCCGGCCTCGGTGACGATCCGCGCCGCCTCCAGCTTGGAGAGGATCCCGCCGGTGCCCCATCGGCTGGTTTCCCGCCGCGCCAGGCTCAGACAATCCGTCACGCTCTCCACCCAGTCGACCACCTGCCCCTGGGCGTCGAGCAGGCCGTCGACGGTGGTCAGCAGGATGAGCGCGTCAGCCCGCAGCGCGTTGCACATGAGGGCTGAGAGCATGTCGTTGTCGCCGAAGCGGATTTCGTCAACCGCGACGGTGTCGTTCTCGTTGACGATGGGGATGCAGTGGAGGCGGTGCAGGCGTGTGACGCAGTTGCGGATGTTGAGGAAGCGCACGCGGTCGTCGAAGTCGCTGCGGGTCAGGAGCATCTGGCCCACGTGCAGGCCGTGGCGGGCGAAGGCGTCGTGCATGTGCATCATCAGGCCGCGCTGGCCCACCGCGGCGACGGCCTGCTGGTCGGCCACGTCGGTGGGGCGCTTGGGCAGGCCCAGCTCCGCGCAGCCGGCGCCGATGGCCCCGCTGGAGACCAGCGTCACCTCGTAGCCGCGTTGGCACAGCTCGGCGATCTGCCGGGCGATATCGCGCAGGCAGCGCAGGTCCAGGCCGGGCTTGCCCGGCTGGGGGGAGGTCAATAGCTGCGTCCCGATCTTGACCACGATCCGCCTGGCGGCGGTCAGCACCGTCTTACGCAACGCCGTGGAGGGCATGGCTGAGCTTTCCAACGGCCCTGAGGGCCCGCTGATCCCCGCCCATCACGCCGGGGCGGGAAAACAATTAGTCTACCCATCCCGGGCACGTCTAGACAGCCGCCCATGGCCCGCGATTGGCAAGCGCACCGGCTGGGGGCGGGTGAGGCTGATGATTCTGACTTTAACGCGCCGCGGGGCTTTGCTGGGGCGATTCCAACAGGCGCAGGAGGAGCTGGGCGTGGCGGTCGGTGGCCCCCTGCCGGGCGCGGATGACCTGCCGGCCGGCCTGCGCCAGCCGCTGGGCCCGCGGGCGGTCCGCCAGGAGTGTGGATATCGCCTCGTGCGGGTGGTCTGTCACCCAGATGCCCTCCTGCTGGCGCAGCGCGTCGACCACGTCGGCGAAGTTGTGGTGATCGGGGCCGACGATGGCGGGCTTGCCCAGGGCGACGGGCTCGATGGGGTCGGAGCCGCCCAGACCGTTGAAGCTCCGCCCGACCACCACGACGTCCGCCAGGGCGTAGGCCTTGCGCAATTCGCCCATGGTGTCCAGCAGGAACAGGCGGCCGGGCTGCTGGGGCGGCGTGGCCCCGTCGGGCTGACGGCTTCGGCGGACGATCCCCGGCGCCAGGGCGGCCACCTCCTCGAACCGCTCAGGCTTGCGCGGCACCAGAAGCAATTGGGCCTGAGGGGGGCATTGCTGGATGAGCATGGCCTCCTCGCCCGGGCCGGTGGAGCCGGCGACGACCAGCGGGCGGGCCGGGTCGATCCCCATGGCGCGGGCCAGCTCCGCAGCGCCGTCTACGGCGTCGGCGATCTGGGCGGTGTCCCACTTCATGGTGTCGAGCACCTGCACGCGGCTGGGGTCGACGCCCAGGCCGATGAACCGCTGGGCGTAGTCGGGCGTTTGTGCCGCCACCGCGGCCAATCGGGCGAACGTCGGCCGCACCAGCGCTGCAAGCCGGCGGTAGTTTTCGTAGCTCCGCTGGCTCAGCCTGCCGTTGATGACGCACACGGGGATGCCCCGGTCGCAGCAGGCCGCGACGAAATTGGGCCAGACCTCCAGCTCCGTCAGGGCCACCAGGTTCGGCTGGACGCGGTCGAGGAACCGATTCACCGCAGCGGTGAAGTCCAGCGGGTAGCGCACGATGGGGTGATGGGGCTCAAAGAGCCGGCGGGCGCGGGCCAGGCCCGTGTCAGTCGTGGTGCTGATGACCACCTGCACGCGCGGGCCCTGCTGCTGGCGAAGCTGCTCCACCAGCAGGCGGACGGCGCTGACCTCGCCCACGCTCACGGCGTGGATGAGCAGGCGGCGCGTGCCCGTGGGGGGCGGGGACAAGGCCGGCCCCCGGCCGAATCGCCCGGCCCAGTCGGTTCGCCACTTGCCTGTCCGCAGCAGCCGATAACCCCATACCGGGGCGCCCAGCACCGCTGCCGTTGTGTAGGCCAAATCGTAGGAAAGACTCACGGGCGGTATTGTCCAACGTCGGCGGGCCAAAGTCCAAACCCGCATCGGACGATCCGACCAGA
Organism: Phycisphaeraceae bacterium; assembly: GCA_036381755.1. Taxonomy (GTDB): domain Bacteria; phylum Planctomycetota; class Phycisphaerae; order Phycisphaerales; family Phycisphaeraceae; genus DASVCG01. Next base: position 4,305 of record DASVCG010000161.1, read on the forward strand.
GGGCCAAGCGTTTTGGCCTTCGAAATCATTGGCTAGGTTTGGGCCTCCGGACGAACCGCCGTACAATCCCGCACCATGCCCCAGGACCTGTTTTACATCACCACGCCGATCTATTACGTGAACGACCGGCCGCACATCGGCCACGTCTACACCACGACGGTGGCGGACATCCTTGCGCGCTACCACCGCCTGGCGGGCCAGGAGGTGTTTTTCCTGACCGGCGTGGACGAGCACGCCGCCAAGGTCGCCGATGCGGCCCAGCAGCGCGGCCTGACGCCCCAGGCGTGGGCCGACCAGAACGCCGCGGTCTTCGAGCAGACCTTCCAGCGGCTGGGCATCGCCAACAACGATTTTGTCCGCACCAGCCAGGACCGGCACAAGACCCGCGTGCAGCGCTACGTGCAGGAGCTGATCCGCAGCGGCGACGTGTACGCGGGCCAGTACGAGGGCTGGTACGACGCCAACCAGGAGGAGTACGTCACCGAGAGCAAGGCTAAGGAATACGACTACAAGAGCCCCATCAACGGCAAGCCGCTGGTGCGCAAGCAGGAGAAGAACTACTTTTTCAGGCTCTCGGCGTACCGCGAGCCGCTGCTGGCGCTGCTGGAGCGGGGCGAGGTGATCGACGGCTGCCGATTCGACGTGCAGCCTGAGGCGCGCAAGAACGAGATCATCGCGCGCATCCGCGAGATGGCTGATGTGCCCATCTCGCGCACGGGGCAGTCCGGCTGGGGCATCCCCGTGCCGGGCGACCCGGAGCAGACGATCTATGTCTGGATCGACGCCCTGTTCAACTACCTGACCTTTGTGGACACCGACGACCGCCGACGATTCTGGCAGGCCGGCGCGGTGCACCTGATCGCCAAGGACATCCTCTGGTTCCACGCGGCCATCTGGCCCGCGATTCTCCTGGCGCTGCGCAAGCGCCCCGGCTATGAATGGGTGGCGCTGCCGAGCCTGGTCTACGCGCACTCGTTCTGGATCAGCGAAGGCCAGAAGATGAGCAAAAGCCTGGGGAACTTCATCGATCTGGAAAAGATCGACCATTACGTGCAAACCTTCGGCCTCGATGCGCTGCGCTACTTTTTGGCGTCCAACGGCCCGATGGGCACCACCGACAGCGATTTCGCTGAAAGCAAGTTCGTCGAGGCTTACAACAACGACCTGGCCAACACGATCGGCAACTGCGCCAGCCGCGTGGCGAACATGATCGGGCGGTACTTCGACGGCAAGCTGCCGCCGCCCCGCGAGGGGGACGAGGTCAACCACGTTGAGGTGCAGGTCGCGGGCCTGGCCGGGCGAATCGTCGAGCAGCTCCCGCGTGCTGTGTGCGAACAAGTGGAGCGGGCTGTAGGCCGCCTCAACCTGACCGAAGCCGCGACCCAGGCGGTGCGTCTGGTGCAGGCGATCGACGCCTACATTGAAAAAACTCAGCCCTTCAAGCTGGCCAAGGACCCGGCGAATCTGCCGCAGGTCGGCACGGTTCTCTATAACTGTGCTGAGGCGCTGCGCATCGCGTCGCTGCTGTTGTGGCCGGTGATGCCTTCCAGGATGGAGGATCTGTGGCGGCGGATCGGCTGCGGGGATTACGCCCAGGCGCTGGCGGGTCACGGCCGGGGCAAGCTCCAGGCCTGGGCCAAGTGGGGTCAGCTCCAGCCCGGCACGCCCATCGAAAAGGGCGACCCGCTGTTCCCGCGTCACCTGCCTGCTGCGTAGCGTTGCGACGCCGGCTTTCGGGCTTGCTCAGCCATCTGTGATTAGCGCAAAAAAAGCTGGCTGCGCTGAGGCAGCCAGCTTCCGGATCACCTCGGGCCGTTCGCTTCCGGAGCGGCGCGAGGGTCGGTGACGGTGGACGGCTACTGCTGCTGAGCCGCTGAACTGCGGACGACGTTGTAGCCGCTGACGACGATGCCGCGCAGCCCGCCTCGCTCATGCACCTGGCCGGTGATCGTGATGCGGTCGCCGGTGGAGAGGCTCAGGGGTGGGGCCTGGGCGGCGTCCTGGGGCTGTTGCTCGATCTGTTGGCGCTGCTCCTGCGTCAATTGCTGGTAGGCGGGGTCCAGCCGGCCATAGCGCGGCTCGGTCGTCCCGTATACCTGCTCCTCTTCGGTGATCTGCACCTGGCCTTCCCGCGCCTCGACGCGGTACTGGGCCTCTTCCTCGATCTCGATCTGGCCGACCCGCTGCTGCGACTGTTGCTGGGCCTGCTGCCGGGCCTCTTCCTTGCCGGGCTCATCCTTGCCTAGCGAGACGCCGGCCTGGGAGCGCTCCCATCGGCTTTCCGGGCCCGCGTTGCTGTGAGGCTCATCCGGCTCGCCGACCTGGATGCGCCGCCACTCCTCCTCCACCTGCGATTCCTCCACGGGCGGCGTGGTGCCGAAGGTCTGCTCTTCTTGTTGCTCTTGCCGCTCTCGAAGCCGCCGCGTCAACTGCGCGGCGCGGATGTTCTCCTGGCGATCCATCAGGAGGTAAAACTCGCCCTCGTCGGTCAGGATGCCCACCGGGTCGAAGGGATCCAGCACAGCACGGGGGTCCTGGCTTGACTTGGCGACCTGCTCGCCGTGAAGCAGGTAAGCTTCCACGTCGACGACGGTGCCGCTGATGGTGCGGAGGTTCTGCTCTGAAGGCTGCCCCAGCGGCGGCATCTGGCGGGCCTGCTCCTGTTCAGGCGTCGTGCCAAAAACCTGCTCCTCTTGCTGCATCTGCTGCACCTGCTGAGCGAGGCGCTGGGCTTCCTGCTGGGCCTGATCCTCGGGCAGGTCGGCCTGCTGGAGCGATTGCTGGATCTGTTGCTCCAGCTCGGTCTGGCTCATGGGGAACTGCTGCTGCTCGCGTTGCTGGATCAACTGGGAGATGCGCTGCGCCTCCTGCTGGGCCTGCTGCTGAGAGAGGCCGTGCTGCTGGAAGGATTCTGAAAGCGTCTGCTCGACCTGCTGCTGGGAGGGCTGGGCCTGCGCCGACGGCTGCGGGGCAGCGGTTGATTGCTGCCAGTCGGACTGCTGGGCCCACGCGGCGGAAGTGCCCAGAGCGACCGCGCCGGCTGTCACCCAGGCGTGATGTAATTTGCTACG
>DASVCG010000162.1:0-4577 GCA_036381755.1 Phycisphaeraceae bacterium
GCCTGGGCCATGTCGGGCCGACCGCCGCCGCCCCCGCCGACGACCTTGGCGGTTTCGCGCACCCAGTCGCCGGCCTTGAGGCCCTGCTTGATCTTCGATTCGGGCACCGCGGCCACCAGCGCCACCTTGCCATCGCTGACGCCCGCCAGCAGCAGCGCCGCCTCGGGGTGTTTTTTGCGGATCACGTCCATGGCGGTGCGCAAAGCGTCGGCGTCGGCGTCGGGGATGCGGGCGACGATCAGGCCGCCGCTGGCCTCCTGGGCGATCCGCCGGGCCTCCTCGATCACGCTCTGGACGACCTGCTTGCTGCGCTGCTTCTGGTCCTCCTTGAGCAGTTGATGCAGCTCGCCGATGCCCGCGTTGAGCTGCTTGCGGGCCAGAAGCGGCAGCGCCACCTCGTTGATCTCCTGGGCCAGCTCGACCAGGTCGTTGCGGTCGCGCAGCTCAGCGATGTCCTGGGCGCCCCGCAGCGCTTCGAGCCGATTGAGCAGCCGCTGGGCGTCGGCCTGGGCGCGGTGCGCCGCCTCGCCGGTGATCGCCACCAGCCGCCGGACGCCCTTGGCGACGGCCTCCTCGCTGAGGATGACGAACCCCTCCGCGTCGCCGGTCTTGCCCAGGTGCGTCCCGCCGCACAGCTCGATGGAGTAATCCCGCCACCGAGGGTCGCTCGGCTGGGCGATCAGCTCCTCCACGGGCGTGCCGACCGAGACGATGCGGACGCGGGCCGGGTACCGCTCGCCGAACACCGCCCGCAGCCCGTTGATGCGCAGCGCTTCTTCCTGCGGGGCCTCCCCGTCGTACACGGTCAGATCATGGGCGATCAGTTCGTTGACGATCTGCTCGATGCGGTCGATCTGCTCGTCGCGCAGCGCTTCACCGTGCGAGAAGTCGAACCGCGTCTTCTCCTCATCGACCAGCGAGCCTTTCTGCTGGACGTGGTCGCCCAGCACCTCGCGCAGGGCGAAGTTGAGCAGGTGGGTGACGGTGTGATGGGCCATGATCCTGCGTCGGCGGGGCTCATCGACGCTGAGGGTGAGCCGCGCGCGGTCCGCCGCCAGCAACTGGCCCGCCGCAACCTGGCCCAGGTGGAAGTAGACATCGCCGACCTTGACGGTGTCCTCGACGAGGAATCGGCCGGTGGTGGTTTCGATCGTGCCGCGGTCGCCCACCTGGCCGCCGGCCTCAGCGTAAAAAGGCGTCTGCGCCACCACCACCGCGCCGTGCATCCCGGTGGAGAGCCGCTCCACGCGCGTGTAGCCGTTGTCCTGCTCATGCGCGTAAAGGTGCAGCGAGCTTTGGACCTCCGTCTGAAGGTGCTTATAGCCGAGAAACTCGGTGGCGGGCAGGCGGTGCTGCTGAACGATGTCGATGAGCGACTGGCGGACATCCGCAGCCGCAGCGCCGGCACGAGACCGCTGACGCGCCTGCTCCATCAGCCGGTTAAAGCCCTGCACGTCCACCATCATGCCCCGCTCCTCCGCCATCACCTGCGTCAGGTCCAGCGGGAAGCCGTAGGTGTCGTAGAGCTTGAAGGCGTCCTCAGCACGGATGCGGTCTCTCCCTCGCTGCGCCGCCTCCTCGAAGAGCGCAATGCCGCGGTCGATCGTGCGGTTGAAGCTCTCCTCCTCCTCGAGGATCAGGTCCATGACGCGCTGGGGGTCTTTGCGCAGCTCGGGGAAGGCCTCGCCCATCGCCTGGACTACTGCCGGCACAAGCTGATGGAGGAACGGCTCGCGCTGCTGGAGCGTCTGCCTGCCGTGGCGGAACGCCCGGCGGAGGATGCGGCGGAGCACGTAGCCGCGGCCCTCGTTGCTGGGCACCGCGCCGTCGGTGAGGGCGAAGGTGAGGCAGCGGACGTGGTCGGCGATCACGCGGTAGGCGATGTCCACCGCGTCATCGAGCTTGCCCCCATACGGCCGAGCGCCGGTCACCTGGCTGATGGCGGCGAAGATGGGCGCGAACACGTCGGTGTCGTAGTTGCTGCTCTTGCCCTGGAGCACCGCGCAGATGCGCTCAAAGCCCATGCCGGTGTCGACATGCCTGGCCGGCAGCGGGGTCAGCAGGCCCGCGGCGTTGCGGTTGTACTGGATGAAGACCAGGTTCCAGATCTCGATGACGCGCGGGTCGCCGGCGTTGACCAGCCGACCGCCGGACTTGTCCGGCGTCAGGTCGATGTGGATCTCCGAGCACGGGCCGCAGGGGCCGGTGTCGCCCATCTCCCAGAAGTTGTCCTTCTTGTCGCCGAAGTGAATGTGCGCCGGGTCGATGTCGGTGACGTTGGACCAGAGCTGGGCGGCCTCCTCGTCGCGGTCCAGGTCTTCCGCGGGGTCGCCGGCGAAGACGGTCACGTGCAGGCGGCTCTTGTCCAGGCCCCAGACGTTGGTGAGCAGGTCCCAGGCCCAGGTGATGGCCTCTTCCTTGAAGTAGTCGCCGAAGGACCAGTTGCCCAGCATCTCGAAGAAGGTGTGGTGGTAGGTGTCCTTGCCCACATCCTCCAGGTCGTTGTGCTTGCCGCCGGCGCGGATGCACTTTTGGCTGTTGACCGCCCGCTGGTAATCGCGTCGGCCGGTGCCCAGGAACACGTCCTTGAACTGGTTCATCCCCGCGTTGGTGAACAGCAGCGTCGGATCGTCATGGGGCACCACCGGCGAGGAGGGCACGAAGGTATGCCGGTGCCGATCGCGGAAGTAATGGATGAACTGTCGGCGGATCTCGCTGCTGGTGAGCATATCGGGATGACCATCCGTCGGTTAGGGGACTCGCCCGTGCCAGGGGTCGAGCTTCGAAGTATAGCCGAACCCCCCGCAACGGACCATCGGGGCCGGCCCCATCCCGCCAGGACGCCCCCCAAGCCCGCCCGTACGGCGCGCGACGCCCCAACCAGACCAGCGGGCTAAACTATGAGAAGCCGCTGAAGGGAGTGGCCGCGTGGCCAAGGACCTGCCCCACGTCGTGGTGCTCGGCGCGGGCTTTGCCGGGCTGACCTTTTGCCAGAAGTTCCGCGCCCCAGCACGGGTGACGGTGGTGGATCAGCAGAACCATCACCTGTTTCAGCCGCTGCTGTACCAGGTGGCCACCGCGGGGCTGTCGGCCACGGAAATCGCAGTACCGATCCGCTCCGTGCTGGCGAAAAAGAAGCTCACCGAAGTCATCATGGACCAGGTGACGGCGATCGACCTTGGCGCCAAGCGCGTCACCCTCACCCAGCAGACGCTGGACTACGACTACCTGGTCATCGCCATCGGCGGGGTGACGCATTACTTCGGGCATCACGAGTGGGCCAGGCACGCGCTGGGACTCAAGACGCTGGATGACGCGCTGGCGATTCGGCAGCGGATCCTGTGCTCGTTCGAACGCGCCGAGACCGAGTCGGACCCGGCGGCCCGTCGGCGGCTGATGACGATCGTCGTGATCGGCGGAGGCCCCACGGGCGTCGAGCTGGCCGGCACCTGTGCGGAGCTGACCCGGCGGGTGTTCAAGCGGGACTTCCGGCACATCGACCCCTCCCAGGCTCGCGTGGTGCTGCTGGAGGCCGGACCGCGTATCCTGCCCACCTACCCGCCGGACCTCTCCCAACGCGCCAAAGAACAGCTCCAGGAACTGGGCGTGGAGGTGTGGACCGACGCACCGGCAAGGCACATCGAAGCCGGGCGGGTGCACGTCGATGCGGTGGTGCTCGAATCGGAAAACATCCTCTGGGGCGGGGGCATCATCGCGGCACCCTTGACGCGGCGGCTGGGCGTCAAGCTCGCCCGCGACGGGCGGATCGTCACCGAACCGGACCTGAGCATCCCCGGTCACCCCGAGGCCTTCGCGGTCGGCGACGTGGCGGAAGCGATGGATGCCCGAAGCGGTCAGCCTGTGCCGGGCGTGGCGCCGGCAGCGATGCAGATGGGCAAGCACGTGGCGAAGCTCATCGCCCGCGAAATCCGCTCCGGGCCCCGGCCGCCCCACGAGCGCCCCGCGTTCCGATACCACGACAAGGGCCCGATGGCCACCATCGGACGCTCCCGCGCGGTGGCATGGATCTACTACAAGGTCAAGCTCAGCGGCTTCATCGCCTGGCTGACCTGGCTGCTGGTGCACCTGGTGTTCCTGATCGGCTTCCGCAACAAGGCGGTGGTGCTGCTGGAGTGGCTCTACGCCTACGTGACCTTCCGCCGCGGCTCCAGGATCATCTACGCGCGGGACATGGAGGCCGGGCGGGCGGACCGCGCCACACGCCAGGAGGCGGAGGTCAGCGTCCCTCCCCAAAAGACCACCGCTCCTTAGAGCATTATTTATGTTCAGATGATCCCCAGCTCGCCGCCAGGTTGGGCTGGCGGTGAGGTAATTCAGGGCGTGGAAAGCGATCACCTGACAAGCGAGTGACTTCCGGGGACGAGCTTGTCAGTGGCACTCTCAAGAAGAATGGAATAGCCTTGCGTTAAAGGCCGCGCAGTCATTGCCCGCATCCGCCCCGGCCGGTATGGTCAGGGCAACGGGTCAAGGTCATACCGTCCGCCGTCGGCCGCTTGCGCGGGCTCATCAGCCGGGAGAGACGCCATGTCTGCCGTTCGCTGGACCGCTGGTCTGCT
>DASVCG010000163.1:0-2015 GCA_036381755.1 Phycisphaeraceae bacterium
CGGCTGAGGTTGAGGCCGCCTTGGCCGCCCGGGCCGGCGACCAGCGCCCGGACAGCTACCGGGAAGTGGCCTCGCTTGGCAGCGTAACCGTGTCCGCCGCCGCGCTCGCCTGGTCCATCTACGACGACCAGCGCAACAGCACCGAAGGCCCAAGGCCCGAGGCGGACTCGATCGCCCACCAGGTCCGCATCGCCCTCGGCGACCCGGACACCGTCCTCCCGGCAGGCACCGACCGCATCACGGAAGTGGTCGCCACGGAGATCATCCGCCAGTCCAACCCCGCCCGCGAATAACGTAACGCCAGCCGCGACAGCGCCGCCAGGTTGGCGGACCGTTGTGTACCACAGGGCTGCGGTACACTGAATGGCATGCGGACCGAGGAGGCGATCGAACGTATCAGCCAGCTTCTCGGCAGTGACATGACCGAGACGGCCAATACGTCGATGCGTATACCCGCCGCCTTGCGCGACGCGGCAGCTCTCGCAGCCCAGGAACTAGGTGTTGCCTCGTCGGCAACCGCGCTGACGACGATGGCGCTGCGATCCGCGCTTGAGGCGGTTCTTATGCAGGCGACCCTTGATGATCACTATGCGCGCCATCCGGGCACACGCCCAGATCTTGCCGACCTGGCTGTCGCCGCGGCTGAGCTAGATGGCCATCCGCTGGCCGCTGAACCCGAGCGGATCCGTCAGGCGGCCGCCGAACTCGCCGCGAGACACCCTTCCCCAGAACCAGAGGATGTGCTGCTCTGGGCCGAGGCGCGGGCTTTCCCCTCGCTATGAGCCGTCTCGTCATCCTCGATAACGAGGCAGTCCAGGCACTGAGTACCCCCATTCACCCTAAACACAACCAGGTGCTCAGCCATGTCCAAGTGGTGGTTAGCCGCAAGAAGAGGGCCATTCCAGTTTCCCTCGCGGTCCCTACCGCGGTCCGCGCCGAGGCGGGCTGGGACCGGACATCAGCAGCTTGGGCCTTCCCCAACCACCTCAGGATCGCCGACATCCCACTGGATGCCGTGCATGCGAATACCGCCGCCGTGATCCGTAACGACACGGGGGTATCTATCGCTGACGCGCATATTGGCGCCGCGGTGGAAGGTTCGCCGAACGTTGACATCACGGTAATATCCAGCGACCCCTACGACATCCGCAAGGTGGCAGGCGACTGCACCATCACTGTCGTCACCATCTAGTTTCAGGAGCCGGCGGTACGGGGATGTGGCGCCACGCGCCGAATGTTGGCGTGCAGTTCGGGGGCGAGCCTAAGCCGGCGTCCTTGCCAGTCCGCTCATGCTGGGCTCCAGCACCGCTGACATGCGTGCCATGACGACGGGATTGACCCGGTAGTACACCCAGGTGCCGCGCCGCTCCGAGCTGATCAGCCCGGCCTCGCGGAGGATCTTCAGGTGGTAGCTGATTGACGGCGCGGTCACGTCGAATGCCTCAAGCAGGTCGCAGACGCAAGACTCGCCGCCGTCATGGCAGGCGATCAGCGACAGCAGCCGCAAGCGCATCGGGTCGGCCAGGGCCTTGAACAGCGGTGCCAGCTCTTCCGCCCCGGTCTGCGGCAACGGCTCACGCGCCAGCGGCGCGCAGCACTCAGTCTCGGCGGCGGGGATGACCGGCAGGAGCTTCTGGTTAACCACCTCTCTAATTTGACACATCTTTAAGCAGGATGCCAAACTGAGGCTGCCACTGATTAGAGGGTTTTTTAATCAGCGGCCAGAGGCCCGTCCCACAAGGGAGGGCCTAGGAGCCCGCCCACAGGGGAGGAATGCCATGTCCCGCGTCCAACTCGCTCTCCGCGTCGCCGACCTGGAAGGCTCGGTCGCCTTCTACTCGAAGCTGTTCGGCGCCGAGCCCGCCAAGCGCCGTCCCGGCTACGCGAACTTCGCGATCGCCGAACCCCCGCTCAAGCTCGTACTGCTGGAAGGCGCGCCTGGCGAAGCCACCCGCATGGACCACCTCGGCGTCGAGGTGGAAACGACCGCCGAGGTGACCAGCGCGACCGCCCGC
>DASVCG010000164.1:0-4706 GCA_036381755.1 Phycisphaeraceae bacterium
ACCGCTTCCAACGCGACGCTGTCACCTACACCGACGTTTCCCAGCTTCAATCCGCCCACACGGACAACACCACCCCGCAGGTCCACCGCGACCTCATCGCGGCGCACGTCGACGTCGACGCCATCCGCGCCGCCAAGCTCAAGGCCGTCGTTGACAGCGTCCACGGCGCAGGTGGCGACGAAACCCGCGCCCTGCTGGAGCACCTGGGCGTCCAGCTCGTTCATCTTTACGCCGAGCCCACCGGCCGATTCCCGCACGAGCCCGAGCCCTTGGCGCAAAACCTCACCGAGCTGGGGCAGCAGGTCCTCCAGCATCGTGCTGACATCGGCTTCGCCCAGGACCCCGACGCTGACCGACTGGCCATCGTGGACGAGCAGGGCGCCTACATCGGCGAGGAATACACCCTGGCCCTGTGCGCCCTGCACAAGCTCGCCCGCAGGCAGATCGCCGTCGCCAACCTCTCCACCAGCCGAATGATCGACGATATCGCCGCCAGCGCCGGCGCACGCGTCGTCCGCACGCCCGTGGGCGAGGCCAACGTCGCCCAGGCCATCCGCCAGCACGCCGCAGCGCTGGGCGGTGAAGGCAACGGCGGGATCATCTGGCCGCGCATCACCCACGTCCGCGACAGCCTCGTGGGCATGGCCCTGGTTTTGGAAATGCTCGCCCAGCGACGCGAGCCGTTAAGCCGCATCGTCGATCAGATCCCCCGCTACGCCATCGTCAAGGACAAGGTGCCCTTCCAGAGCGAGCTGGCCGGCCAACTGGCCCCCGTGCTGCGCCAGCAACTGGCTGCGCCGCAGGTTGATGAGCAGGACGGCGTGCGCTTCGACTGGCCCGACCGCTGGGTGCACGTCCGCCCCAGCAACACCGAGCCGATCATCCGCCTCATCGCTGAGGCGCGCAGCGAATCCGACGCCCGCGACCTGATCCACCAGGTGCGCCTCGCCCTGGGCCTGGCCTGAACAAACCCGCCAAAGCCCGCGGATACAAAAAAGCCCCTTGATCTGCGTCTCTGCGCCTCTGCGATTGTCTGCGCCTGACATGCGTCAGCGCATCGCCGCCTGGGTTTGGAGCCGCTTGCCGCCTGCTGCCGGCACGAAGGTGGCGCGCAGCACCGTCGACCGCTGCGTCACCGCTAGATCGTCCAGCTCCAGCCGGAATAGATAGGTTCGGGTGATCGGGTCGTAATGCTCGCGCTGGTCCTCCAGCGTCAGCACCGCTGCGTTCCACAGGTACAGCCGACGGCCCAATGTCAGCCCCGCTGGGTCCGAGGCGAACAGCTCCAACTGCATCTGACCCGCTGCCTTGATCGAATCTCCCATCGCGTCCAGAAGCTCGATCCGGGCCTCCAGCAGCGGTTGGCCCTGCTCCTGCACGTAGCGCGTCGACGGGAAGATGCGCAGCGCCACCGGCTCAGGCTGCCACACCGCGACGTCCAGCATGGGCGGAACGTCCGCGGACTGCCCCTTGAATGCGCAACCCGACAGCCCTAGCAGCGCCGCCGCCGCCCAGCACCACAAAGCCCGCGCCATCCCGTTAGCGGCCCTTATCGCCATGCGGCGAGCATAGATTCTCCCCCGCCCCCCGATCAAGCCGCCCGTTCCGAAAAAAACAGACGATAGGTACAGGTACAAACCAACCACAAAAACACCAAGGTGCACAGAAGAACACAAAGAAGACAGGAAAGAGGATTGGGGATTCGAGATTGGGAGTTAGAGATTAGGAATTAAGGGTTAGAGATAAAGGGTGGGGGACTGAGGATTCGGGACTGGGGATCGGCACTGAGAATTGGGGATTCCTAATAGGAACTTGAGATTCTTAATAGCCCGCCCCCAACGGGGGCGCGGCTGGGGCTGCATCAAAAGGCAAAGGTACATCAACAAAGCCCCCGTCCGTGAAGAATGAGCGGGTGACATTAAAAAGTCCTCTCCCCCACGGGGGGAGCCCCCGGAACAGGTAGGGTGAGGGGGCATCCGATCACCTTGTCACCCCCTCACCTTGCCATCTCTCCTTTTTACCTCTCTGTCCTTCTAACTCGGTGTTTCTTGAGATTCCACCCGCTGGCGGTCCACCGACGCCTCCGCCGCTACGTACCCCAGCGCGGTCAGCGTGATCACCAGCAAGGAGCCGATGGACCGGCTGGCCTCCACGATGGTCGATTCATGCTCGGGCCACATCAGCACCGCCACCGCTGCCAGTTGCGCCACCAAACTCACCAAAAACTTTCGGCTCGTCCACCGCTGCTTCATCTGCGACATTTTTGGACCTCCTGATGCTTGGATTGATGCTCGCTGAATTTCCCGCCGACGAATGATCCTGACCCAATCGCTGCCAGCCAAGCCGCCTCAAAACTTCAAAACCCGCTCGACGACGCGCTGAGCCTGTTCCAGCAGGCCCGCTGCCGCTGCCAGCTTGGCCTCGTCCAGATCAGCTAGGCGCATCGCCTCGCGGAACTGCGCATCCGCGCGCAACTGCTCCACCGCCAGCTCCACCAGCTTCGCCCGGTCGATCGCCGCAGCCAGGTTGGGATGCTCCCGCGCCCACTGGCTCCACCGCTGACTCAATCGCGACTCCACCCAATTCCTCAGAGACACGACCGCCACTGCTCCACCTCCTTTTCCCTGGTTTTTCGCACTATTGACGCACTGCACGCGCGCCTTTACCGCGGCGCGGGCGATGCGGACGACCCCGGCTCAGTCAGCAGCCGCCAAAGGCGCGTTCCGATCGTTTCCGCCAGCAATTGATCGCGCTGCTGCATCAGCGACTGAGCGCGTCGCGCCGCCCACGCCGCAGCCGCCAGGTTGTCCGCTCGGCGCTCGCGCTCCTGCTCCAGCGCCAGCCGATGCCGAAGCAGCGCCTCCCGCGCCAGCACGTACCCCTCGGTGGCCTGGCGCACCCACTCAGCGGTCAGCTCCTGCTGCTGGGTCAGGTCCGCCTCATACGCCTGCGCCAGCGACGCCTGAGTTTGCTCGATCCACTGCTCATCGCGCTGCGCTTCCTGTTGCAGAAGCGCCGCTTCCTCTTCCAGCGCCCGCTCCACCACACTCAAGAGCGGCGACACCGACGCGGGCGCCGCGCACCCGCCCGCGATCAACACCGCCAGCCCCACGATCATCCATCCCACCGCCCTGCCGCCGCTTCGTTTACGCCGCCTGTCTTTTGGATTCATCGCCGATCCTCTCCAGCAAGTCCTTGAGTTGCCGCTGCGTCTGCTCGAACCGCTCGATCGCCTGCGTGTTCCGCCGCACCAGCTTCACCAGCACGCGCAGCTCCTGCTGCGCCCGCATCAACTGCTGGTGCGCCTCATCCAATTGGGCCTCGCGGTGGCGCGACAGCCGCCGCTCCCACACCCACAGCGCGCCCATCAGCCCCGCGGCGCCGAACTGCGTCAGCCCAGGCAGCATCTCCATCAGCAGCACGCTTGGCTCCCCTCATGAAACCCGTGAAATCCGCTGCGCCGCAAAATCCGCCCGCGATTCTCAGAACCCGCCCGCCTCCACGACGGTTTGCGGCCCGCGCCTGCCGCGCACGCCGAACCGGCACCGCACCGCGCGCACCACCGCGCCGCGCTGCGTGAGCGCCTGGGCCTGATCGTCGACGCGCCGGCCCGCACCGCCGGCCTGCATCAGCCGATCCCCCGCGCGCAGCAGCGCCCAGGCGCCGCTGAGGGTGATCCGCCCGCGTGCCGACCTGGCCGTTTGCCGCTCATCCTCCTGCCTCAGCCGATTCACCAGCCACACATTGAGCGCATGCCGCTGATCGACCTGGTCCGCCTCAAGCGCGCCAGCCTGCACCGCCTCAGCATGGATGCTCGCTGCGCCCACCTGCCGCCAGGCGAACGCTTCGCCCAGCTCGAACACCCGCGCCGGCTGCGTCCCCGCAAACGCGTTGCCCCGCCAGCGCCTCGCCTCAATAGGCTCCGGGCTTCGCAGCGACGCTGTCACGCGCACCTTCGCCGTGCCGTTCTTCGCCGCTGCCAGAAAAGCCGCGGGCAGCGTGTCGTCGTCGAGGTACACGCCCGCGCGATGCTCCAGCACCGCCGCCTTGCCCGGATACTGCGACCAGCTCAACCCGCTGTCCGTGCTCACCTCCACCACCGGCAAGCGGGGCGAAGCCGCATCATCCAGCGTCAAGCAATCCAGAAACCGCAGCGGCTGGGATCGAATGTTGGTCTGATCGAAAAACGCATTCAGGTCGAACGCTGCGCCGCGGTTGTAGGGCGGGCCGGTGAACGCGCCATCCTCATTGAGCACCCACCGCCGATACGCGTTGGCGTACGTCGCGAAATCGCTGCTGGTCGCCCGGCCGTACTGCTCGTCAGCCTGCCCCTCCAGCATCGGGTCCCACCCGCCGACCAGCTCGAACGTCGATTCCACCACCTTCCCCGCGCCGCGCGCCACCCACATCTGCGCCGCCTCCACGGGTAACTCCGCCTCGACCCGCTCCGCGTCGCTCATCGGCTGACCCTGCTGCGCCCACCGCGCCCACACCGGCCGGCCGCGCCCCGCGGGCCTCACGTGCCGACGCTCCAGCAAGGTCAGCCCCTCCCGCCACAGGTCGCGCACGATCAGCAAACCATACGGCTCGAGCAGCGCCCGCAACACCTGGCCCGCCGAACGCGACAAATCCACCTCATCCACCAGCCCCGCCTCCGCGATCGACCGCGGCAGCAGCCGCAGCGACAGCGACAATCCCCCCATCGC
>DASVCG010000165.1:0-2873 GCA_036381755.1 Phycisphaeraceae bacterium
TCAGCCAGGTCGCGCAGGATGTTGGTCAATTGGAAGGCGATGCCCCGCTCGCGGGCCAGCTCCTGCGTGGCTTGCCCGCCTTGATAGCCCCAGATCGACAGGCACACCAGGCCCACCACCGACGCGACGCGGTAGCAATACGCCTCCAGCTCATCGAAGCAGGCGTAGCGCATCTGGACCAGGTCACATAGCTGGCCGTCGAGCATCGCGTGCAGGTGGGCCCGATCCAGCGGGTAGGAGCGGGCCACATACCAGAACGCCGGCCAGATCGGGTCCTGCGGCAGCGGGTCGTCCGGCCCCGCGGCCAGCACCTGCTCCATCTGCGCGCGGAATGTTTCGATCCTCGCTCGCACATCCTCCGCGGCGCCGGCCTGGGGGCCGTCGGCCAGGTCGTCGCAGCGGCGCATGAACGCATAGACAGCGTACACCGCGGATCGCTTGGGCTCGGGCGTGAGCATCAGGCCGTAGTAGAAGTTGCCCGCACGCCGGCGCGTGAGTTGGCGGCAATACACCAGCGAGGTCCGCACCCGCGGCGTCATCGCGGGCGGTGCATGATCCTGAAGCAGCGTCGATGGCTCAATCCCCGTGGAGTTCAACGCCTGCTCCTTGTCGCGACGCCCCATCGCTTGCCCCTGCCCCCGCCCCCGGAAGCACTTCCCACGCTCGCCACGCCAGCGCCCGCAGCAACAGCGCTGCCTTGCCCGCCTTGCCCAGGCTCGGCCGACGCACCAGTGTTTCGTAATTCATGCGATCGATCTTCTTAAGAATCGCCTCGCCGCCCAGCGTGAAGAGCCGGATGTCCAGCCGCACGTCCGGCGCAACCAGGGGCCAAAGCCCCCGACCTTGGTCGAACAGCGGCCAGGTGCGGTCGACAAGCTCTTTTAGCGTTGCGCGGTAGGCCGGCAGGATGGCGCGGACGCCGGCGCTTGGGCCACCTGCGCAGGAGCATCCCGTGGACGACTGACATTCGGGGCCTTCCAGCTTCACCGCTTTGACCATCAGCCCCACGTCCAGGCCGTGGCGGCGGGCGACTTCCTCGGGGATGTACACCCGGTCGCGCTCGAGGATGTCCCGGCGGACGTCCTGCCAGAAGTTGGCCAATTGCAGCGCGGTGCACGTGGCGTCGCTGAGCCGCTGACGCTGCTCGTCGCGGTGGCCGCACAAATAAAGCACCAGCCGGCCCACCGGGTTGGCGCTGCGCGTGCAGTAATCGAGCACCTGATCCCAGGTCTGATATCGGCTCACCTGTTGATCCTGCACGAACGCGTCGATCAGGTCGTCAAACGGCCGACGCGGGATGTCGTGCTCGCGGATGGTGGGCTCCAGCGCGACGAACACCGGGTGGCGGGGCTCGCCCTGGTAGCAGCGGTCCAGCTCGCTGCGCCACCAGGCCAGCAGGCTCAGGCTGCGCTGCCGATCGCCGGTCTCATCGCCCAGGTCGTCGGCCCAGCGGCAAAACGCGTACACATGCGCGAAGTGATGGCGCAATCGGCGGGGCAGCAGCCAGGAGACGACGGTGAAATTTTCGTATTGGCTGCGGACCAGTTCATGGGCGTACGCCGATGCCTGCTCGTAGCTGAGCCGCTGGCAGCGGTCGGGCCCGAAGGTGGCAAGCTGGTCCAGGACAAGCGACGCCATACGCCTCCCGTGACAGGCCATCATCCCCCACAGGCCATCATCCCCCTTGATCATAACAGGCTTTGGGCCCCGCCAGGCGGCAGCAGGGGCCAGCGGGGCAGGGGGGCGGGCGGGCTAGGCCAACCCGTTGATGGGGCCCTGGCGGGAATGCTCCGGCCGATTGTAGCGGTTATAGCGTTAATGCCGCTGGGCGAATCGGCCGATAGACCCGGACGGAGGACGGATCGGCCGCTCTGGAACGCCTGGCATGCGCATCGCCCTGGACGCCCGCACGCTCTACGCGCCGCAGCGGCGCGGCATCGGCAAGAGCCTGCTTCAACTTTATCGCCACCTGGCCCAGGTGCGCCCCGATTGGCGCATCATCGCATACCACCGCCAGCCTCATGCTTCGCCCTTGCCCCTGCCGGAGGGGTTTGCCCAGCCCAGGCGGATCGAGATGCCCGGCGACCGCTTCGACGCCTGGCTGCGCTGGCGGCTGCCCTGGTCGGCCATGCGCGACGGCGTGGATCTTCTGCATTGCCCCGCCAACGTTTGCCCCGCGTGGATGCCTGTGCCGACGGTCGTTACCGTGCACGATCTGATCCCGCTGGACCTGCCCCACGCGCACACGCCGACGCACGTTGAGCGGTTCCGCCAAAGCGTGCGCGTCGCCTGTCAGCGGGCCGCTGCGGTCCTGTGCCCGTCGCATTACACGCGCCGTCGGCTGATCCAGGACATGGGGGCCGACCCGCGCCGCGTGCACGTTATGCCCTGGGCGGGCGATGAGCCTGCGCCTGCTCCCGTCACGCATCAGCCGTCCGCGTTGCTGGGTCGCTTCCGTGTCGCGCCGCCTTATGTGCTCCACCTGGGCGCTGCGGACCCGCGCAAAAACACCCGCGGGCTCATCGAAGCCTGGGCCGCCTTGCCGACAGAACATCGCGGGCAGTGGAAGCTTCTGATCGTGGGCCTCGATGACGCGACGCGCCGGGATCTTTCGCGCCTTTGTCAGCAGCGGGGCGTGAGTGAAACCGTGGTGCTTCACGGTTTCGTCCATGAGGATGAGCTTCCCGCGCTGATGGCCTCGGCACAGGTGCTGGCGTATCCGAGCTTGTCGGAAGGGTTCGGCCTGCCGATTCTGGAGGCCTTTGCGCAGGGCGTCGCGGTGTTGGCGGGCAATGCGACGATCCTGCCCGAAGTGGCTGGCGACGCAGCGGTCCTGGTCGATCCGCAGGATGTGCAGGCAATCCGCGACGCTT
>DASVCG010000166.1:0-4328 GCA_036381755.1 Phycisphaeraceae bacterium
CATGACCATCGGCTACGTGGTCCTGCGCCTGCCCGTCCCCATGGCGGAAGCCTGGCAAACGCTGGAGGAAAGCGGCCGCCTCCACTGGCTCAACTTCTCCCTCGACCCCCAGGCGCCCCTCACCTTCTGGACCGTCGCCATCGGCGTCTCCGTGGCGAACCTGGCCAACTACGTGGGCGACCCGATGTCGCTCCAGCGCTACCTGGCCTGCGGCAGCGTCGCCGCGGCCAAGCGGTCGTTCATCATCAACGTCGTGGGCGTCCTGATTGTGCTGACGCTGCTGATGGGCGTGGGCCTCTCCACCTTCACCTGGTACCACTACGTGCCCGACCCGCACCTGCCCACCAACGCCGACAAGGTCTTCCCCCACTTCATCGCCACCGAGCTGCCCACGGGCATCTCGGGCCTGCTGTTGGCGGCGCTGTTGGCCGCGACGATGAGCAGCATGACCAGCGGCATCAACGCCCTGGCCGGCACGATCACGCTGGACTTCCGCACCCGCCTGGGCCCAGCAATGAGCCCGCCCCAGGCGATGCGCTTCGCCCGACGCACAAGCTGGCTGGTGGGCCTGGCCTCCACCCTGGCCGCGGGATTCGTCGACCGCCTGGGCACCATCTTCCAACTGACCCAGATCATCCTGGGCGTCTTCGCCGGCCCACTGCTGGTGGCGGTGCTCCTCGCCGTGACGCAGGCACGCATCCGCGGCGCAGCCCTGATCGCGGGCCTGATCACAGGCGGCCTGCTGGGCATGCTGGCCGCATACTCGCCTCACATCGCGGCGCTGTGGGTCGCCCCCATCGCCGCTGCCGGCACCGCCGCGGTCACCTTCCTGACCAACCCGCTCCTAAGCCGCGCCCCGTCCACTCAAACCCGCAACGCAACCGCCCCCCAAGCACCCCTCGAGCCCAAAAATATCGGGTAATCAGCATCCGCCCACCGCCCCCCTCCGCCCTTCGCGCCGTCATGGTTTATCCTGTGAGGCGGCCTAAACTCACCTGGCCACACCGTTGTTGCAGGCATTCACCATGCGGCCCAGCACCCTTGGACTTTTCGCGGGGCTGATCCTGGCCCTGACCGGCCTGACGCTGTCGATCGCCCATCACCGCCGGCCCAGCGGCTCCGGCCCGCGCCTCATCACCTTCACCGCCTGGGGCGCCGCCGAGGAGATCGACCAGCTTCAGCGACTGGTCATCGACCCGATCAACGCCCGCCAGCAGCGGTTCCGCCTCCAACTGATCCCGATCCCCAACGACTACCACACCAAGCTGACCACGATGATGGCCGGCGGCGCTGCGCCGGACCTCTTCTATCTCTCCCAGGAATACGTGCCGGCCTTCGCAGCACAAGGCGCACTATTAGACCTGACCGACCGCGTCGCGCAGGACCCCCGCCCCGTCACCGATCTGCGCGACTACTACCCCAGCGTGCTGGACATCTACCGCCACCAGGGCCGGCTCTACGGCCTGCCCTGGATCGCCCAGCCGATCATCCTCTACTGCAACGCGGCGCTGTTCCGCCAAGCCGGCGTCCCCCTGCCCACCCCCGATTGGCGCTGGGACGATTTCATCCACGCCGGCCAGCAGCTCACCCGCGACGTCGACGGCGACGGACGAATCGACCAATGGGGTTTCATCGTCAACGGCTGGCCGCCCTTCGCGATGTTCGCCTGGCAAAACGGCGGTGATCTGATCGACGCCACGGGCACTGCCAGCCTGTCGGACCCCAAAACGATCGAAGCGCTGGACTTCTACGCCGGGCTGATCCACCGCGACCGCATCGCCCCGCCCTTGTCGCTGGTGTCCGAAGCGGGGTTCTCCGATCTTTTCCGCGCAGGCAAGGTGGCGATGTTCATGGGCGGAGCCGCGGACGACCTGGACCGCCTGCCGGGCCTGGAGGTGGTCGCTGCACAGGTGCCCGCTGGCCCCACCGGCCTGCGCGCCACCTTCGCCTGGACCGCCGGGCTGCACATCAGCCGCCACACCGCCGACCCGGACCTGGCCTTTGAAGCCTGGGCGCAGGTGCTCGATGGCATTCAGCACTGGAAAGCGCCCGCGCCCCGCCGCTCGCTGGCCCAGCAAATCGAGCAGATCGACCCGCGCAAAGCCGCAGCCGCGCCGGTCATCCGCGCCGCGATGGCCTACATGCGCACCCCGCCGGTGCTGGATCAGCAGGTCCAGTGGGACACGCGCGTGTCCGAGGAATTGATCGACCCCCTCCTGCGTACAGGCCGACCCGCTGCGGAATTGATCGCAAGCAGCCCCTTCCTACGCAGCAGACACGAACCACTCGGAAAATAGACAACCGCGCGCAGAAAAAACAAACCGCCAAGACGCCAAGAAGAGAAGATTTAAATTTACCACAGAGGCACAAAGACACAGAGAAGCCAAGAGAGATTAAGGTTGGGGATTGAGAATTAGAGATTGGAAATTAGGGGGCCAATAGCCCGCCCCCAACGGGGGCGCGGCTGGGGTTGCATCAAAAGGCTGGGCTACATCAAAAGGTGGGGGCACACCAAAAAGAGGTGGAGGAACATTAATTCAGCCCTCTCCCCCGCTTGCGGGGGAGTCCCCGGAACAGGTAGGGTGAGGGGCATCCGATCACCTTGCCACCCCCCTCACCTTGTCATCCCACCTCCAAACCTTCTGTGCCCCTATGGTTTATCTGCGCCTGCCGCCTGCCCCCTACCGCCTACCCTCTGCCCCCTTCCTACCGCACGGATGAAACGCGCGAAGCCGGCCCAACGCCGCTGACACCGCTGCCGCCGGCCCACGCCGCACGGGCCGCATCGCTGATTGGCCCGCCTCCATCCATCCGCAGCGCTCGCGGCGAAGATAGCGCAGGCATGCCGATCTGGCGGTGCACGTACATCGGCGCGACCACGATCAGCCGACCATTGTGATAGCGAACCGAAGCGTACTGCCCGCCCGCGTCGCGCCACACCCCCGGCTCGATCATCTCCCGGATCAACTGCGCCAAAGCCTCGCCGCGATCGCGCCGCGTGACAGACCGCTCTTCCCGCTCCCGATCATCCTCATCTTCGCTGAACACGCTCTCCCGCGAGCCGCCCCCGCCCGCGCCTCGCCCCCTGCCGCCCAGCGCCTCGCCCAAATCGAACGACGGCGCATCATCGAACGAGGGCGCCTCCATCAGCAAATCGCCCACGTCGTACACGCGCAGCACCACACGCTGATCAGCCCGACGCTTGGTCGTCACCTGCACATATTGAGGCGTCCACTCATCAATCAGCTCCACCTCCACCGGGGACGACATCAAACGCAGGATCATCCCCAATAGCGCCCCCGCCGGCACGTTGTCCATCGTTAGATTGACCGGCACATTCGGGTCGATCCCCTCCTGCTCCATCGCCCCCCACTCGACCACCATCGGCACGCCCGTCGTGCGCGACCACCAGCTAAGCGCCTCCCGCGCCGGCACATTCGACAAGCGCACCGACGGGACAATCCAGCCCCGCCGCTGAATCACGCTCGCGCCCATCTCCATCGACTGCGACCGCTGCCTGGCCGCGACCGTCTGCGTTTCGCGCCAATGCTGAATCCGCTCTTGCAGCGTCTGCGCCGATGCGGGCAACACGATCATCGCCAGCGCCGCGCTCGCTACCGCCGTCGCCAGCGCCCAGCTCCGCCGCCTGCGCCGCATCCGCGCCATCGCGCCCACCTGGGCTGTTGCGCCGAGTTTCATGATCGCCGCCCCAGGCCGCTCGCGGGCCGCTTAAGCCGCTTCGCAACCAGCACGACCCTCCATGCTGATCCAGCCTCAGCCGCGCAGCCGACGCTTGAGGTGCTCGATCTGCCGCTCCACCTGGCGAAGCTGACGCTCCAGCACCTGGCGCTCCTCCAGCGACTGGGCCTCATCCCGCTTCCGGGCCAACTGATGGGCCTCCACCGTCAGGGCCTCAAGCTCCTCAACGATGGCGGTTTCGGGGTTGTACGCGTCGCCCATGGCATCCTTTCCATCGCGTCTCCCTCAATTGTACGAAGCCCTCATCCGCGGCTTCAATGCCCTCCATCAAGGGACGCCAGCGGATGGAGCTGCATCCAATAGCCCGCCCCCAACGGGGGCGCGGCCGAGGCTACATCAAAAGGCGGAGATACATCAATAAAGAGGCAGAGGCACATTAAAAGCCCTCTCCCCCATCCGCGAAAGAAAAGAGCAGGTTACATTAAAAAAACCCTCTCCCCCCTCTGGGGGAGCCCCCGGAACAAGTAGGGTGAGGGGGCTGCCTTCTATCTTTCTCTGCGCCTGCCGCCTGCCCCCTACCGCCTACCCTCTGCCCCCTTCCTACCGCACGGATGAAACGCGCGAAGCCG
>DASVCG010000167.1:0-3127 GCA_036381755.1 Phycisphaeraceae bacterium
CCCCGCCCGCCGCAGAATTTGCAGTTGCGCCGGCAGGTCGAGCTGGCCGTGCCCCGCGATCGCGCCGCGCAGCGCGATGGGCGTGGGCGTCTCGAACCAGCCCGAGCCCCGCGGGATGCCTGCGGGCGCATCCTCAGGCAGCCCAGGCGGCACCTGTCGCTTGGGGCGAACATGAAAATCCTTGGCGTGGACCATCACCGCGTAAGGTGCCAGCCGGCGCGCCGCTTCGACCGGGTCCTGGTTCAGGCACAGGAAGTTGCCCAGGTCCAGCGTCAAGGCGTAGTTGGGGTGATCGACCGCCTTGATGAGCCGCTCGATGCGGTCAGCGGTCTGCAGATAAAAGCCGTGGTTCTCCAGCGAGCTGGTCAGGCCGCGTGAAGCGGCGTAGTCCGCGATCTGCCGCACCGCGGGCGCCACGTGGCGCAGCACCTGCGGGAAGCTCATCCGCTGCTTCCGCTCCGCCGGCCCGCGGGTCACGTCGTGTCGCATGCTCGGCGCGCCCAGCTCCGCAGCGACATCCACCTGCTGCTTGAGCCGCTCGATTTCCTGGCGCTGCTGGGCCGGCGGCTTGAGCAGCTCCGCGCCGACGCAGTAGCCCGCGACCTTCAGCCCCAGCCGATCGCACCGCTTGCGCAGGGCGCGGGCCCGCCGAATCGGGTCCGCAAAGGGCCGCTCGCCCAGGCCGGAGAATTCAACGGCCTCGACGCCGACCTGCGCTAACCAATCCAGGCACTGCTCGACGCTCTTGCCTTCTTCCTGCCGCCAACGCGAGAGGCTGTAGGTGCTGACGCTGAGTTTCACGGCCGTTGCTCCAACAAGGATCGCAAGTGTTTTTCAGGAACCCGTTACGGAAGGTGGACTTTTTAGCACAGCAAGGCAGACGGTGCATCCAGGGCCTGGCCCGTTTTGCGCGTGCCGGGCCGGTGGATCGACGCGGACACCGGCCCGGTGGGCCGGGGGCGTCGCGTCAGCCGGACCGGGGGCGTCGCGTCAGCCGGACCGGGATTCACGGGCTTCATAGGAGGCTGACGCCTGGTCCTGAGCCGGGCCAAGCTGCCCGGGCCCTTCGCCCTCTCCTCCCTGCTGGTCGGGGATCTGGTCCAGCACCACCTCCTTGCGGTGGCGCAGGACGGAGGTCAGGACCGTCAGCACCAGCACGCCGGCCACCACGCCCAGCGAGATCCACGGCATCGATTCGGGCAGGTGGACGACCCGCTCGGCCACCATCTTGCCGCCCACGAAGATCAGGATGAAGCTCAGGCCGTAGTGCAGGTCCTTGAACAGCGGCATCACGCCGGCCAGGGCGAAATACAGCGCCCGCAGGCCCAGGATGGCGAACACGTTGGAGGAGTAGGCGATGAACTCGTCCGTCGTCACGCTCAGCACCGCGGGCACCGAGTCGACGGCGAAGATCACGTCGGTGGTCTCGATCACGATCAGCGTCACCAGCAACCGGCTGGCGAAGCGCCTGCCGTTGTGCCTGATGATGAACTGCCCGTCGGCCAGCTCGTCGTGGATCGGCACGAACCGGCGCAGCAGCCGAAGCATCGGGTTGCGGTCGGGGTGGATCTCCTGCTCGCCCTGACGCCAGAGCTTGACGCCGGTGAAGATGAGAATCCCCCCGAAAATATACCCCACCCACTCCACGTGCTTGAGCAGCGCCACCCCCGTGAGGATGAACGTCAGCCGCATCACCACCGCCCCCAGGATGCCCCAGAAGAGCACCTTGTGCTGGTACTTGGCGGGGATGTGGAAGTATTTGAACACCAGCAGGAACACGAAGATGTTGTCCATGCTGAGTGATTCTTCGATCAGGTACGCCGTGAGGAAGTCGATCGCGGTGCGGGCCTCGCTCATGGGCGTGCCGTCGGGCGCATAGGCCAGCAGCCCCAGCTCCTGCGACCACAAGAGCAGCATCAGGGCGAACAGCAGCGCCAGGCTCACCCACACGCTCGTCCAGCCCAGCGCCTCCTTCAGGCTCACCGCGTGCTTCTGGCGATGGAAAATCCCCAGGTCGATGGCCAGCATGGCCACGACGAACACGTTGAACCAAATCCAGGGCCAGATGCCGTGATGGGAGACCAGGGCGGGCATGCGCTTTTTCCTTGGCGACAGACCGGGCGGCGCCAGCGTCGGGGGGTCGGAATTATAAGCTGTTAGGCCGTCTGCCGCACCCGCCCAGGCGCTCCGGGCTCTCTTTGCCACGAAAAAACCGCGGAACCGGGGCCGCCGGGCCGCTGCCTGAGCATCCCGCCTCCGCCTGGCTGCGCCGCGGCAGCTTGAGGGGAGGATCGCGTGCTGGAGGTGCCGGGTCGAATAAAAAACCGCCTCGGCGGGCGGTGTCCCGTGCCGGGCGGCAAGCCGAGGCGTGTCTTGCTTGAAGGAGGTGATGCGCTGAGCCGGCAGCCGGCCTAAAATTTGGCCCCGATCGTCAGCCGGCCGATCACCTCCAGGTCATCCCCGTGGTTGAACGCCGCCATGTTGTCGCCCAGGTACAGCAGGTCGGCCCCGACGACCACACCCCATCGGCCGTAGTCCTCCGGCACGAACATCAGCGGCATCGTCAGTGAGACGCCCGAGCTCAGGTAGCCCAGCGTGTCGTCGTCGCCCCCCGTAGGCAGCACGTAGTAGTCATCGAGGCTCAGCCCCGCTTCGATGGGGAAGCTCAAACGCACGGGGAAGCGCGGGTTGTCGATGAGGCCGAAGCCCGGCTCGACCCCCAATTGAAGCAGCACGCCTTCGCGGCCCATGCCCGCGGAGCCGTCGAACTCGCAGGCGATCTTCGCGAAAGGCTGAATGGCGAAATCCCCGTCCCAGAGGCCCGCGTCGTTGAAGCGGATCGTCGTGTCCACCTCCTCAATCGTGTCCCAGGCGCCGTTGGGGCTGGTGATGGCCACGTAGGTGGTCTCGACGTTCCAGCGGTCCAGGAGATCCCAGCTCACGCCCGCGACGATGTCGGCCTCGTACCAGATGTCCGGGCCCGGCTCCTTCGCGCCGGTGCGCTCCGAGTGCAGGCTGTTGCGGATGCCCGCGACGAGGCTCACCTGCTGAAGCGGCCCCTGCCCGCGGTACACCGCCAGCGACCCCTTGAACGCCGGCTGAGCGATGAACCCCTGGTCCTCCTGCA
>DASVCG010000168.1:0-5471 GCA_036381755.1 Phycisphaeraceae bacterium
CCCCGCCCAGGCGCAGCCACGCCCGCACGCCCAGGGCCAAAAATAAGAGGCTCGCCGCGGCCAGCGCGAGCAGCGACCAAGTGGCCTGGTCGGTGCAGGCTTGCCACCACCACTGTGCTGCTTCCTGCGCCCGCGGCATACAGGAGATTGTAACGCCCTGGCAGGCCGGGCCAGCGGGCTGAGGGGGTTCAGGCGTCGATGCCCAGGTCGGCCTTGGTCAGCAGGCTTTCGAAGGCGAAGCCGGCGTTTTCGATGTTCTCGCGGGCGCCCTCCTGGCGGTCGATGACAGCGATGATCTTGGCCACCTGAGCGCCCTGCCCGGTCAGGAGCTTGGCCGCTTCGAGCACCTGCCCGCCGGTGGTGGCGATGTCTTCCAAAAGGACCACGCGGTCGCCGGGCTGGAGCCGGCCCTCGATCTGCTTGCCGGTGCCGTAGCCCTTTTTCTGGTTGCGGATCAGCACGCAGGGCTTGCCCGTGGCGATGGCAGCAGCGGCGACCAGCGGCACCCCGCCCAGCTCCGCGCCGGCCAGGCGGTCCACGTCCGGCCCGATCCGCTGCGCAAACCGCTGCGCCAGCGCCGCCAGGATGTCCGGCTGCGTCTCGAAAAGATACTTGTCCAGGTAGTAATGGCTCACGCGACCGCTGCGCAGGGTGAACGTGCCCTCCAGCAGCGCCGATTCGCGGATGCGGCGGATCAGTTGCTCATCAGTCATGGGGGAAGTTTCCGGTCTTCACCGCCAACTTTCAAGCACGCCAAATGCGGGGATTTACCCGCTGTCCGCTGCCCTCCGCCCCCTGCCCCTTCCGGGGGCTACCCGCTGCCCCCTATCTTCCGATCAGGTACACTGGTCGGGTTATGACGCAACCCTCTTCCGTTCCAAAGCCCTGGGAGCACGCCAAGAGCGGGGAAGGCTCCGCGGCGGACCCGCTGGCGGCCCGGTTTGTCGCCTCGCTGGACTACGACCGCCGGCTGTACCGCCACGACATCGCCGGCTCGATCACTCATGCCCGCATGCTTCATCGCGTGGGGCTGATCACCGATCAGGAACTGGCGCAGATCGAGCGCGGCCTGGGCGAGATTCAGCAGGAGATCGAGTCGCAGGGCGACGCCTGGCCCGGCTGGCGGCAGGAACTGGAAGACGTGCACATGTGCATCGAGGCGGCGCTGATCCAGAAGGTCGGCGACGCCGGCCGAAAGCTCCACACCGGCCGAAGCCGCAACGACCAGGTCGCCCTGGACCTGCTGCTGTGGATCGAGGAAGCGGTGGGCCAGCTCAACAGCCGGTTCGCGAAGCTGATCGAATCGTTCCTGTCGCTGGCCAAGCGCGATGGGCGGATCGTGATGCCCGCTTACACCCACATGCAGCGAGCCCAGCCGATCGTCGCGGGGGCGGAGCTGCTGGCGTGGGTGACCGCACTGGACCGCGCCCGCAGGCGGATGCTGACGCTGCGGAACCTGAACCGCCGCAACCCGCTGGGCTCCGGCGCGGTCGCGGGCACCGGCCTGCCCCTGGACAGCCAGCTCACCGCGGCGGACCTGCCCGTGGGCCCGCCCAGCCAGAGCAGCATCGACGCCACCGCCAACCGCGACGCCGCTATCGACTTGGCCTACGCCCTGGCCATGACCGCCATGACGCTCTCCCGCTGGGCTGAGCAGTGGATTCTTTATTGCACCACCGAGTTCGGCTTTCTCCGCCTCGACGGCCGATACACCACCGGCTCCTCGATGATGCCCCAGAAGCAGAACCCCGACATGCTCGAGCTGATCCGCGGCCGGTGCGGCGGGGTCTACGGCCAGCTCCTGGCCCTCCTGACCATGTGCAAGGGCCTGCCCGTCGGCTACAACCGCGACCTCCAGGAGGACAAACGCCTGCTTTTCGCCGCTTATGACAGCGTGAGCGACATGCTGGAGCTGGCCGCGGGCATCGTGGCCACCGCCCGGTTCGACGAGGATCGCATCGCCCGGACGCTGGAAGCGGGCTACCTCGACGCCACCGCCCTGGCGGAGTATCTGGTGACCAAGGGCGTCCCGTTCCGCACCGCCCACCAGATCGTGGGCCGGCTGGTGCAGACCTGCCAGGCCCGGGGCGGTCAGCCGCTGGCGGCCCTGTCGCTGGAGGACTTCCACGCTGCCTGCGGCAAGGCGATCTGCGGCCAGGACGTCTATGATTGGCTTGGAGCTTCCAACGTCGTCCGCCGCTACCGCACCGCGGGCAACGCCGGGCTGGAGGGTTTTGAGCGGCAGTTGGCCCAGTGGGAGCAGCGGCTGGCGGCAGGGTTTTAGAAGAGATTGGTGATTTCAGATCGGTGATCGGTGATTGAGCAGGACAAGGCCTTTCGCGGACGCCAATCGCCAATCGTCGTGACGAGGGATGGTTGTGCTGATCCTCACGGTCATTCAGGGGCCTGACAAGGGCAGGCGGTTCGAGCTGCCGACCAACGAGCCGCAGATGATCGGCCGGTCCAGCGAGTCGCTGCCGCTGACCGACCAGACCATCTCCCGCCGACACGCCGAGCTGACCCCCGACGACGGCCGCTGGTACATCCGCGACCTGAACTCCTCCAACGGCACGTTCGTCAACGGCGTGCGGGTGGCGTCGGAGCGGCGGCTGCTCAAAAGCGGCGATCAGATCCGCACCGGCATGACGCTGTTCGTCTTCGGCGAGGACACCACCCGGCCCGCCGCCGCCTCGGCCATCCGCGTCGCCAAGCGGGGCGAGCTGGACATCAACGTCGAACGCATCGTCGCCAGCAACGACGACTCGATGATCATGGCGGTGCCCGAGCCCAGCCAGGCCGCGGCCTTCCAGCTCAAGGTGATCTACGAGCTCACCGCCCTCATCGGCTCCGTCACCGACCAGCGCGAGCTGCTGGAAAAGGTCATGGACCTGATCTTTGAGTACTTCCAGGCCGACCGCGGCTTCATCCTCCTCCAGGAACGACCCGAGCAGCGATCCGAGCCCGCCGTCGTCCGCCACCGCGCCAACCCCGAGGGCAAGGGCCAGCCCAAGATCACCGTCAGCCGCACCATCGTCCGCTACGTCATGAGCAAGGGCGTGGGCGTGCTCACCTCCAACGCCATGAGCGACTCGCGCTTCGCCACCGGCGACAGCGTCCAGGCCTACGGCATCCGCTCGGCCATGTGCGTGCCCATCAAGTTCCGCGACCGGCTCTACGGCGTGATCTACCTCGACAGCCAGATCGCCAACTACACCTACACCGAGGATCAGCTCACCCTCCTGACCGCCATCGGCGTGCAGACCGGCCTGGCCCTGGCCAACGCCCACTCCTACGAGAAACGCCTCCAGAGCGAGCGGCTCGCCGCGGTGGGCCAGACCGTCGCCTCCCTCTCCCACTCCATCAAGAACATCCTCCAGGGGATGCGCGGCGGGGCCGATGTCGTCGAGCTGGGCATCCGCAAGAGCAACCTCAAGGTCGTCGCCAGCGGCTGGGAGATCGTCGCCCGCAACCTCGACCGCATCTACGGCCTGACCCTGAACATGCTCGCCTTCTCCAAGCAGCGCAAGCCCGAGGTCGAGATGGTCAACCTCGAGCCGCTCCTGGGCGAAGTCATCAGCCTCGTGCAAAAGCAGTACGAAACCAAGAACGTCGCCCTCCTGAGCGACTTCCCCCCCGGCCTGCCCCCCGTGCCCGTCGACCCCGAGGGCATCCACCAGGCGGTGCTCAACCTCCTCAACAACGCCCTGGACGCTGTCGAGCCCGAGTCGGGCGTCGTGAGCCTGCGCGTCGAGTACGACGAGCCCCACGAGCAGGTGCACATCATCGTCTCCGACAACGGCGAGGGCATGACCCCCGCCACCCGCCAGCGGCTCTTCGAGCCGTTCCACTCCACCAAGGGCATGCGCGGCACCGGCCTGGGGCTGGTGGTCACCAAGAAGATCGCTGAGGAGCACGGCGGGCGCATCCTCGTGGACACCCACCCCGGCCAGGGCACCACCTTCACCCTCGTCCTGCCCACCAACATCGCCGCGGTCCCCGCCTCCGCTGAGACCCACGGCCAGCCCTGACCCCCGCTTCCGCCCCCAACCCTCCCGGCGCGCAAGCCCGCCTGCTCGCAACCCGCTGCGGGGCGCCTGGGCGGCCAATTCGCCCCACAGCCATGCAATCATCGCCCGGCCCGTGGCGTTAACCCCAGCAGGGGGTAGGATAACCCGAGGCAGTGGAGGTGCCTGCGATGTCCTCATCCAGCGGGCTTGACCCTATCGACCCGCGACAGTTCGGCACGGCTCAAGCGCAGCACCTGCTCCAGCGGGCGGGCTTTGGCGGCACGCCCCAGCAGGTCGCCCAACTCGTCCAGATGGGCCTGGACCAGGCGGTGGACCACCTGGTCAACTTCCGCGATGTCCCCGAGGATCACCTGCCCCCGCCGCAGGTCGACCCCGACGTTATTCGGCCGCTCAACGAGGAGGAACGGCAGGCGTACCGGATAGCCCGGACCCGCCAGGACACCCAAGCGATCGACAAGTTCCGCCGGATGTTCCAGGAGCGGCGACGCCAGGACTATCGCATGTATCAGCAGCTGGGGCCCTGGTGGATCGACCGGATGATCCGCACCCCGCGGCCGCTTCAGGAAAAGCTGGTCCTGCTGTGGCACGGCCACTTCGCCACGCGCTACCGCAACGTGCGCGACGCCTACCTGATGTACCAGCAAAACGCCTTCTTCCGCGAGCATTGCGACAACTTCGCCCGCCTGGCCAGCGGCATCGTGCGCGACCCGGCGATGCTCCGCTTCCTGGACAACGACCGCAACATCAACCGCCGACCCAACGAAAACCTCGCCCGCGAGCTGATGGAGCTGTTCACCCTCGGCGAGGGTCGCTACAGCGAGCGGGACATCAAGGAAGCCGCCCGCGCGCTGACCGGCTACCACTTCCAGGACAACGATTTCGCCTTCCACCCGCGCCTGCACGACCACGGCGAGAAGACCATCCTGGGCCAGCGCAGCCAGTTCGACGGCGATGAGCTGGTGCGGCTGCTGCTGAGGCAGCCCGCGTGCCTGGGGTTCGTGGCGTACAAGCTTTACCGCCACTTCGTCGCTGACGTGGAGGGCGGCCCGGAAGGCCTCGATGCTGCGCAGCGGGACGTTGTGAAGCGCATGGCGTTCTTGCTCCGCCGTCATGAATACCGCCTGGGCCCGGTGCTCCGCACGCTCTTCAAAAGCAGGCATTTTTACGACCCCAGCGTGATGGGCCGGCAGATCAAAAGCCCGGTCCAGTTGCTGGTGGGCAGCGTCCGCATGCTGGGCACGCCCACGCGCGACATGCAGACGCTGAGCCTGACCCTGCGGATGATGGGCCAGACCTTGTTCGATCCGCCCTCGGTCGCCGGGTGGGACGGCGGGCGGGCCTGGATCAACACCGCCACCTTGCTGGTTCGGCAGAACGTGTGCGTCTACCTCATCACCGGCAAGCACCCCATCCGCCCCCAAAGTGAGTCGCTGCTGGCGGACT
>DASVCG010000169.1:0-10785 GCA_036381755.1 Phycisphaeraceae bacterium
GCCGCTGGGAGGCGGGGCAAACGGAGGGTTCGTCAGTCCAAGTGCAGCGATCATGGCTGGTTATCAACGGCCCATTGCAGCCCTGGCCGCGCCCCCGTTGGGGGCGGGCTATTCACCCCTAGTCCCCGATCTCGAGCCCTCATCCTCGATCTCTAACTCCTGCCCCCTCACCCCACCCTCTCCCCCAGTGGGGGAGAGGGCTTCGTTGATGTAACCCTCATCTCTTTATTGATGTACTCCGTCTTTTGTTGCAGCCCCATCCTCGATTGGCGGCCCCGATTTTTCCGACTCCTGCCCCCTGCCGCCTGCCCCCTACCCCCTCGATTCTTCTTCGACCGCGGCGAGGGTGACGTTGGTGAAGCCGGCTTGTCGGGCGATGTCCATGGCCTCCACCGCCACGCCGTACTGGCTGGTGCGGTCGCCGCGGATGACGACGGCTTCGTCGGGGAACTGTCTGGCCAATTCGGTGAGGGTGGCCAGCAGCTCCGAGGGCGTCAGCTCGCGCTGGCCCAGGAACAGGCGGTTGTCCGCGGTGACGGTGATGATGATCCGCGTCGCCAGGGCTGAGCCGGGCTGGGCCTGGGCCGCAGCGGGCAGGGCCACGTCGATCTGAAGCTCCTGATCGCGGAACACCGACGCGGTCATGAAGAAGATCACCAGCAGGAACATCATGTCCACCATCGGCGCCAGGGGCAGCGTCGGTTTGAGCCGCGAACGTGTTTCAGCGGTGAAGCTCATGGGGCGTTTGCGCCTGGGGTGTCCTGATGATGCAAAAGCCTCTGCGGGCCGGGGTTACGTTCGAGATCTTTTCGTTTCGTAGCGGCCTTTTGGGTTTTTCCGGCGGCTGCGGCCGGGGGCACTTCCGGGGGTCATTCTGCGGCGCGTTTCAGGTGATCAGCCAGGGCGTGCACCGCGGCCTCCGCCTCGGCCAGCGTCCGCGTCACCCGCGCCTTGACGATGGTGTAGAACGCCAGGGCGGCGATCGCCACGATCAGGCCGAACATGGTGGTGGTCATCGCCTGGCCCACGCCGCGCGAGAGCACCGCTGCGTCGATCGTCCCGCTTTGGCGCTCCAGCCCGAAGAACGCCTGGATCATCCCCATCACCGTGCCCAAGAGGCCCAGCATCGGCGAGACGTTGGAGATGTCCGAGAGGTAGCTGATGCGGTTCCAGATGATGTCCGCCCGTCGGCGGCCTTCGGTGTCGATCATCTCCATGATGACCGAGTGCCCCTTGCCGGCGTTCTCCAGGCACCGCTGCACGATGGTGGCGATGAACGTGCGGCGGTTGGCGCGGCACAGGTCTGCGGCCTCCTCGTGCTTGCCGCGCACCACCAGCTTGGTCAGCTCCTCCACCAGATCCGGCGGGACCATCGTCCGGGTGTTGATCGTCAGCAGAAAATAAAGGAACAGCATCAGGGCGATCACCGACAGCCCGACGATCACGCCGTTGAGGATGGGCGAGTACATGTACAGCTCGCCCAGCTTGGGCATCGCGCCGGTGAGGGGGTTGATCGTGGGGCTGGGAGCCTGGGCCCAGGCGGCTGAGGCGGCGGCCAGGGGGATGAGGAGGCCCCCGGCCATCAACCATCCCGCCCGCCGGGTTCGCGTCGTGGATCTGCCTGCGGTCATGTACCGTCCCCTGATGCTCATGGGCGCTTGGCTGAGGCGCGATTCATCTTAGCGGGTCAGCGGTGAGGGCCAAGCCCGATCTTCCCCGCAGCGCGGGGCCGGCCCGCCGCGGCGGACACCGGCTATATCGCAGCAGGCGCACTATGGGTTCATCGCCCTCACCCAGCCGCTGAATGCATAAAAGATACGCCGGGCCGCCACGCACGGGGGCGCAAGGCCAGCGGCTGCCGATCACGCTGCATACATGGCCGTTCAGTACTAAATCGAAATCAGTAAAGAGGTTAGAAATTTTAAGCATAAAGCCCGGGATGATTGGGGAGTTGAAATAACGAAGGTTAAAGCTGATGGAGATTTGCGGTTGATAGGCGGATGGATAACGATATAAGCAAGAGAGCACCCCAGCGATCGAGACCCAGCGGTCAAAACGCCCCTGCGGCGATCCGGCCAGCGGATGGGCCGGGTTTGTCGCGCAGGATCCAGCCGTGCCTGCCTCAGCGCCCACGAGCCCGCCTTCGGCGTTTTCTTTATCCAGCAGCGTCCAGGCCTCCAACGCCAGGCTGATTCTGCGCATGCTCAAGCTGGCGTGGCGCTACCGCCTGGGCGTGCTGCGGCTGGTGGCGATTCAATTGGTGACGCTGGCGATGGCCTTGAGCGGCCTGGGGCTGACGGGCCTGGGCATCGACGTGCTGCGCAAGCACGTGGACCCGACCGCCAAGGACCCGCAGTACCCCTGGGGGCTCACCCCGCCGGCGGACTGGTCGCCGCTGGAGCAGGTGGCGGCGATCGCGCTGGCGGTGCTGGTGCTGGCGTCGCTGCGCTTCGTCACCGACCGCTGCGCGACGCTGTGGAAGGCGCGGCTGGTGCAGGACGTCGTCGTGCACCTGCGCGGGCTGGTGTACGACAAGCTCCAGCGCCTCAGCTTCCGCTTCTTCGACGCCAACGAGTCGGGCTCGATCATCAACCGCGTCACCGGCGACGTGCAGGGCGTGCGCATGTTCGTCGACGGCGTGATGGTCGAGGTGATGACGCTGATCCTGTCGCTGGCGTTCTTCTTGACCTACATGCTCAACATCCACGTGTGGCTGACGCTGGCGTGCCTGGCGACCACGCCGCTGTTGTGGCTGATGACCGCGGCGTTCTCGCGCATCGTCCGCCCGGCGTACCGCAGGAACCGCGAGCTGGCCGACCAGTCGGTGCGGATCCTGGCCGAGAACGTCCAGGGCGTGCACGTGGTCAAGGGGTTCTCCCGGCAGGAGCAGGAGATCACCAAGTACCGCCAGTCCAACGACGAGGTGTCGGACCATCGGCGGTGGATCTTCGGCTGGGTGGCCTTCTTCGGCTCGCTGATCTCCTTCGTGCCGCAACTGAACCTGGCGGTGCTGCTGGTCTACGGCGGGTGGCTCTACATCCATGACCCGAACCTGCGCCTGGGCGGCGGGCTGCTGGTGTTCGCGGGGCTCCTGCAGCAGTTCTCCACGCAGGTGGGCAACATCGCCCAGATCGCCAACAGCGTCCAGCAGAGCCTGACCGGCGCCCAGCGCGTCTTTGAGGTGCTCGACGCCCCGCTGGAGATCACGAGCCCCCCCAACCCCGTCCGCCTCCCCAAGGCGCGCGGCCGGGTGGAGTTCGACGCGGTGACCTTCGCCTACCGCGACGGGGGCGAGCCGGCGGTGGACCAAGTCAGCTTCCGCGTCCAGGAGGGCCAGTGCGTGGCGATCCTGGGCGCCACCGGCGCGGGCAAGACCACGCTCCTGGGCCTGATCCCCCGCTTCTACGACCCCCAGCAAGGGAGGGTGCTCGTCGACGGCCTGGACGTGCGCCGCTACGACCTGGACGACCTCCGCCGCAACATCGGCATCGTCTTCCAGGAGAGCTTCCTGTTCAGCAACACCGTGGCGGAGAACATCGCGTTCGGCCACCCCGAGGCCACGCCGGCGCAGATCGAGCTGGCGGCGCGCATCGCCGCGGCGCACCAGTTCATCATGGAGATGCCCAAGGGGTACGACACGGTCCTGGGCGAGGGCGGGGCGAACCTCTCGGGCGGTCAGCGTCAGCGGTTAGCGATCGCCCGGGCGATCCTGCTTCAGCCGGCGATCCTGCTGCTGGACGACCCCACCGCCTCCATCGACCCGCACACCGAGCACGAGATCCTGCTGGCGATGGCCAACGCCATGAAGGGACGCACCACGTTCGTCGTGGCCCACCGCCTGAGCACGCTCCGCCACGCGGACCTGGTGATCGTGCTGGACCGCGGGCGCATCGTGCAGATGGGTACGCACGAGGAGCTGATGAGCACCCGCGGCCATTACCGCCGGGCCGCCAAGCTCCAGATTGCTGACGAGGAGAGCAAGCGGCTGCTGGGCATCGGGTGGGAGTAGGGGCGTGGGGGTTGAGCCATCATGGCGTCAGGCGCGGGGGTTGGAGACCGCTGACCGGCGTGGCCGGCGGGGAATCGGCCTTCGCCTTTTGATCTTCAGGACACCGCTGGTCTTTAGGAAACCGCAGGCATGAGCGGCACGGCGCTGCAAGCCCGAGTGATCACCCACGTGGTCAAGGACCCGCACGAGCGGGAGCCCGAAACCCGCCCGCTGAACCTGCGCCTGATTCGGCGGCTGATGACCTACACCAGGCCCTACGCCCGGCAGCGCAACATCCTGCTGGGCCTGGTGATCGCCCGCTCCATCCAGGTGCCGCTGTTGCTGTGGGTGGTCTCCGTGGTGCTCAACGGCCCCATCGCGGCGCGCGACTTTTACCTGACGCTCCTGGCTGCGCTGGGCTTTTTGGCCCTCTCGGCCATGACCCACTGGATGCTCTACTACCGCCAGCTCCTGGCGCTGAAGCTGGGCGAGAGCGTCGTGCACGATCTGCGGCAGGACCTGTTCGAGCACATCCAGCGCATGCCCATGCGCTTCTTCAACAAGACCAAGCTGGGGCGGATCATCTCGCGGTTCACCTCCGACGCGGAGGCGGTGCGCACCGGCGTGCAGGACGTGCTGTTCGTGTCGCTGGTGGGCCTGGGGCAGATGATCGTGGCGTCGGCGGTGATGCTCTGGTACGACCCGCTGCTCTTTGGCGTGGTGGTGGCGATGGCGCCGGTGCTCTGGAGCATCAACCGCTACTTCCGCACGCGGCTGAGCAAGGTCTACCGCGACCTGCAGGAATCCTTCAGCCGCGTGACGGCGACGCTGGCCGAGTCGGTCAACGGCATCCGCGTGATCCAGGGCTTCGCCCGCCAGGACGTGAACGCGGCCCTGTTCCGCGACCTGATCGAGGACCACTCCGAGCAGAACATGCGTGCCGCGCGGCTCACCGGCGTGTTCCTGCCCCTGCTGGAGCTCAACAACCAGTTCTTCATCGCGGTGCTGCTGCTGCTGGGGGGCTACCAGGTGATCCTGGGCGGGTGGGGCGCGCCGCAGGACCCGGTCCAGCGCGTGGAGGTGCTGGTGGTCTTCTTCTTCATGGCCAACAGCTTCTTCGCGCCCATCGCGGCGCTGGGCCGGCAGTACAACAACGCCCTGACCGCGATGGCCGGCGCCGAGCGCGTCTTCAACCTGCTCGACAGCGTCCCCGAGGCGCTGGACGCCCCCGACGCGGCGCCCCTGCCGGCGATGCGAGGGCGGGTGGAGTTCGACAACGTCTGCTTCGCGTACGAGCCGGGCAAGCCCGTCCTCCACGACGTCACCTTCACCGTGGAGCCCGGCCAGACCATCGCCCTGGTGGGCCACACCGGCAGCGGCAAAAGCTCCATCATCAACCTCATCGCCAAGTTCTACCTGCCCACCTCGGGCCGGCTGCTCATCGACGGCGTGGACATCCACCGCATCCGCACCGACTCGCTGGCCAAGCAACTGGGCATCGTGCTCCAGGTCAATTTCCTGTTCACCGGCACGGTGATCGACAACATCCGCGTCGGCCGGCACGACGCGACCGACGAAGAGGTCATCGAAGCAGCACGCAAGCTGGACTGCCTGGACCTGTTCGAGGCGATGCCCCAGGGGTTCTACACCCCCGTGGGCGAGGGCGGCCAGGGCCTGTCGCTGGGCCAGCGCCAACTGGTCTGCTTCACCCGCGCGATGCTGGCCGACCCGCGCATCATGATCCTGGACGAGGCCACCTCCAGCGTCGACACCATGACCGAGGCGCGGATCCAAAAAGCCCTCTCGCTTTTGCTCAAGGACCGCACCAGCTTCGTCGTCGCCCACCGCTTGAGCACCATCCGACACGCGGACCTCGTGCTCGTGCTCGACCACGGCAGGATCATCGAACGCGGCACACATACACAACTGCTGGCCACCGGCGGCGTCTACGCCAACCTCTACCGCCAGTTCATCCACGCCAGCGAAGCGTGAGAAAATAGGGGGCAGCCCCCGGAAGGGGCAGACGGCAGAGATCAGGAGTCAGACACTTACAATCAGCGATTGGTGATTTTTAAAAAAAGAGAACGGCATCCTCTCGGCACAAATCGCAAATCACGAATCCTAAATCACCCTTCCCCCATGACCCGCACTTGCTCCACACCTGCATCATCGCACGCCCCCGCCGCTTCGCAGCGGGAACCCATGCCCATCCGCTGCCTGACCATCGATGTGGAG
Source organism: Phycisphaeraceae bacterium (assembly GCA_036381755.1). GTDB lineage: Bacteria > Planctomycetota > Phycisphaerae > Phycisphaerales > Phycisphaeraceae > DASVCG01. The sequence continues at coordinate 6,224 of DASVCG010000169.1, forward strand.
GAGTATTACCACATTGAAGCGGCGCACGGGCGTGTCCAGCGCGACGACTGGCCACGCTGGCCCTCGCGCGTAGAGGTGGGGATGGACCGCCTGCTGGAATTGCTGGACCGCCTGGGCCGGCGGGCGACCTTCTTCTTCCTGGGCCACGTCGCCCAGCAGCACCCGCACCTGGCGAAGCGCTGCGCCGCAGCGGGGCACGAGGTGGCTTCGCACGGCTCGATGCACGACCGCCTGCACCGCTTAAACCCCGCCTCCTTCCGCGAAGACCTTTTAGCAAGCAAGCATCTTTTAGAAGACCAGACCGGCCAGGCGGTGGTGGGCTATCGCGCGCCAACCTGGTCGATCACCCGGCAAACCGCCTGGGCGCTGGACGTGCTGGCGGAGGCGGGGTTCCGCTATGACGCCTCGATCTTTCCCGTGCGTCACCCGTGGTACGGCGTGCCCGATGCGCCATATCAGCCGTTTCGGGCGCAATCCGCGCCGGGGCGGCCCGCGGTGCTGGAGCTGCCGCCTCTGGTGTGGCGCGTCGCGGGGCGTTCCTGGCCCGCAGCGGGCGGGGGGTACTTTCGCCTCCTGCCCCTGGGCTTGATGCGTCGCGGGCTGATGCAGGCCCAGCGGGAGGGGCGGCCGGCGATCCTGTATTTCCATCCCTGGGAGTTCGACCCCGACCTGCCGCGCTTGCCCCTGGGCGTGCTGGGGTGCCTGCGCACCTACAGCGGCCTGGGGCGATCGCTGAGCCGGCTGGAGCGGCTCCTGCGCCTGCCGGGCACCTGGCAGCCGCTGGTCCATCACCTGGATTCATTTGAAGCCATGGCGCAGCAGACGGGGGATTGGCCACTTCAACCGGGCGACGCTGCGGGCCTACGATGAGGCGTGGCGGACGCTGCAAATGAGAATGAGAAGATCGTGGACGAGCCCTCTCTGCGCGACCGCAAGAGGGTGTTCACCGATCGGCAGGACGCTGGCGAACGGTTAGCCAGCGCGCTGGAGCCGCTATTGGGTCGGCAGGCGGTGGTGCTGGCGATCCCCGCGGGGGGCGTGCCCGTGGCAGCGGTGGTCACCCGTCGGCTGAACTTACTGCTGGACGTGGCGGTCACCAGCAAGGTGACCTACGCCTTTGAGCCCGAAGCGGGCTACGGGGCGGTGGCGTTTGACGGCAGCGTGCTGCTGCGGGACGACCTGATCCGCAGGGCGGGCCTGGCCCCGGCACAGGTAGAGGCCGATGTCCGCCGGGCGCGTCGCCGGGTGGAGCGGAGGCTCCAGCGCCTGCGGGGCGATCGGCCCTGGCCGCCAATCAGCGGGCGGGTCGTTTGTGTCGTCGATGACGGGCTGGCGACGGGCCTGACGATGCAGGCCACGCTGCGCGCCCTTCGCCGGATGGGCGTCCAGAAATTGATCGTCGCGGCCCCCACCGGCCACGCGGACGCAGCGGCCCGCCTCACCCACGATGCTGACCGCGTCGTCTGCCTCAACATCCGCAGCCAAAGCCCCTTCGCCGTGGCCGACGCCTACCAGCAATGGCGTGACGTGGATGAATCGGAGGTGATCGCCCAGCTCAAGGAGGCCCAGGAGGGCCGCGCCGCCTAGCCGCGGGCGTTTCCCGCGCCGGGGCGATCCGCGCGATTCCCCTTGAACGGCGCTATCGTTCAGGGAGGGGATGTGATCGGCGATCACGCTGACAGGGAGGCGCATCATGGCCCGCGGCACCGTCGCCAACAAGCTTATCGAGTCGCACCTGCTCCAAGGCTCGATGGAGCCGGGGCAGGAGATCGGCATCCGCATCGATCAGACCCTCACGCAGGACGCCACCGGCACGCTGGTGATGCTGGAGCTGGAGGCGATGGGGCTGGACCGCGTCAAGACCGAGCTTTCGGTGCAGTACGTGGACCACAACATCGTCCAGATGGACTACAAGAACCCGGATGATCACGTGTTCCTCTACAGCGCCTGTCAGCGGTTCGGCTTGTGGTACAGCCCGCCGGGCAACGGCGTGAGCCACCCCGTGCACCAGGAGCGGTTCGGCAAGCCGGGCAAGACGCTTTTGGGCTCCGACAGCCACACGCCCGCTGCGGGGGCGATCGGGATGCTGGCCATCGGCGCAGGCGGGCTGGAGGTGGCCCTGGCGATGGCGGGTCAGCCTTTCTATTTCCGCATGCCGCGCATCTGGGGCGTGGAGCTGGTGGGCCGCCTGCCCGACTGGGTCGGCGCTAAGGATGTGATCCTCGAGATGCTCCGCCGACACGACGTGCATGGCGGGATGGGGTGGATCCTGGAGTATTTCGGCCCGGGATTGGCGGAATTGTCCGCGATGGACCGCCACGTCATCGCCAACATGGGCACCGAGCTGGGCGCGACGACGACGGTGTTCCCGTCGGATGAGGAGGTTCGCCGCTTCCTGGCCGCGCAGGGCCGAGCGGAGGACTGGACCGAGCTGCTCGCCGATGCGGACGCTGAATATGACCGCGTGGAGCGGATCGACCTGTCGCAGCTTGAGCCCTTGATCGCCATGCCCTCCAGCCCCGGCAACGTCCGCCCGGTGCGCGAGGTGGCCGGCGAGCCGATCTACCAAAGCTACGTAGGCTCCTCCGCGAATCCCGGCTACAGCGACTTCGCCATCGCGGCGCAGATCGTGCAGGGCCGGCGCATCCACCCGCGGGTGTCGTTCGACATCAGCCCTACGTCACGGCAGATCCTGGAGAACCTGGTGGCGGACGGGCACCTGATCGAGCTGATCCACGCTGGGGCGCGGATCCACCAGGCCGGGTGCAACGGGTGCATCGGGATGGGCCAGGCGCCTGCGTCCAACGCCATCAGCCTGCGCACCGTGCCGCGCAACTTCCCCAGCCGATCGGGCACGCCGGACGACCGGGTGTGCCTGGTGAGCCCGCAGACCGCTGCGGCCTCGGCGCTCAAGGGGGTGATCACCGATCCGCGCACGCTGGAGACGCCTTACCCGCGGGTGCGCGAGCCGGAGCAGCCGGTCTTGAACACGCAGATGCTTGAGCCGCCCCCGCCAGCGGGCTCGCCGCGTGCTGCGCTGATCAAGGGGCCCAACATCAAGTCGCTGCCCGACCTGGAGCCTTTGCCCGACACGCTGGAGCTCACCGTGCTGCTGAAGGTGGGCGATAGCATTTCGACAGATGAGATCATGCCCGCAGGGGAGCACGCCCTGCCGCTGCGGAGCAACATCCCGGCGATCAGCGAGTTCTGCTTTGGGGTGATCGACGCGACTTACCCCCAGCGGGCGCGTCAGATCCTGAAGGAAGGCGGCCAGGGCCACGCGGTCGTCGGCGGGACGAACTACGGGCAGGGCTCCAGCCGCGAGCACGCCGCTTTGGCGCCGCGGTACCTGGGCCTGCGTGCGGTGCTGGCCAAGAGTCTGGCGCGCATCCACAAGCAGAACCTGAGCAACTTCGGCATCCTGCCCCTGACCTTCGACGACCCCGCGGATTACGACCGCATTCAACCGGGCGACCGCCTCCGCCTGGAACACCTGCATCAGCACCTCCGCCGCGACGAGCGGCTGCCCGTGCTCAACGTGACGCGGAACCAGGTGCTCCACGCCCGCCACCACCTCTCGCCCCGGCAGGTGGATTTCGTCCTCCAAGGCGGGCTGATCCCCTGGCTCAAAGGCCGCCTGGTTTCCCAGGCCGCCTAGCTGCGCCACCCGCCCCACGCCGGCCCGATCAGCCTGCGCAGCGGCCCATCACCCGTCGGGCCCATGCCCAGCGGGGATCTGCTAAAATGAAACGACTTCCCCAAGCCGGAACGAGGGCAGGAGCAAAGATAAGCAAGGGGAATGGGCGATCGGGCGATGGGTGTCACTCCGGGGGGCTCCGGGGCTCCAGGGACCGTCCACCTTGGCCAACCCCAAACCCAAATCGCCCAATCACCCATTAAATTAAAAAACCCCCCGGCGTTTGATCGCCCGCCCCCTGATTGCCGGCTTGAGCTAGCTTACCGCCCACCCTTGGAAGAAGGATTTTGCCTTGGCCGCTGATCGACGCATCGACCCGTTCAACGCTCGCCAGACGCTCCAAACCCCGCTGGGCCCGCGGGTGGTCTACCGGCTGGACGCCCTGGGCCAGCTCGGCCCGATCGACCGCCTGCCCTACTCGATCAAGGTGCTGCTGGAGGCGTGCCTGCGCCACCTGGACGACTATGTGGTGACGCAGGACCACGTCCGGGCGCTGGCGCGGTTCGGACAGGCCGGCGCGGGCCAGGAGGAGATCCCCTTCATGCCGGGGCGGGTCGTCCTTCAGGACTTCACCGGCGTGCCCTGCGTGGTGGACCTGGCGGCGATGCGTGCCGCGATGGTCCGCATGGGCGGCGACCCCCAGAAGGTCAACCCGCTGGTCCCGTGCGACCTGGTGATCGACCACAGCGTGCAGGTCGACGCCTTCGGCTCCTCCGCGGCGCTGACCATCAACGCCCAGAAAGAGTTCGAGCGCAACACCGAGCGGTACCAGTTCCTCAAGTGGGGCCAGCAGGCATTCGACAACTTCCGCGTCGTGCCCCCCGCCACCGGCATCGTCCACCAGGTGAACCTGGAATACCTGGCC
>DASVCG010000170.1:0-12922 GCA_036381755.1 Phycisphaeraceae bacterium
TCTACCCCCTATCCCTCACAGCCCCAGCACGTCCTTCATGTGGTAGCGGCCCGGGCCCTGGCCGGCTAGCCACTTGGCTGCCTCCAGTGCCCCGCGGGCGAAGATGTCGCGCGTGCTGGCGATGTGGGTGAGCTGGATTTCCTCGCCCAGCGTGGCCAGGTGCACCGTGTGCCGACCCACCACATCCCCCAGCCGCAGGGCATGGATGGCGATATCGCCCGGCCGGGCCGGTTTGGGGGCCTCCCCCGGGGGGGTGTACGAATATCCCCGGCCTGTGGTATGATTTATGGCCTGGGCCAAACCTAGGGCTGTGCCCGAAGGAGCGTCCTGCTTGAAGCGATGGTGGGCCTCGACGATCTCGATGTCGTACGCCTGGCCGAGCTTGGCGGCAGCCGTGCCAGCCAGGGCGAACAGGAGGTTCACCCCCAGGCTCATGTTGGGCGACTGGAGCACCGCAATGTCCCGGGCCGCCTCGTCGATGGCGAGGTGGTCCTCCTGGCTCAGGCCCGTGGTGCCGATCACCAGCGCCACGCCCTCCGCCCGGCAAAGCCGCAGAGCGTCGCGCGTGCCCTGGGGCAGCGAGAAATCAATCATCACCCGCGGCTTTTGCGGCCAGGTGGTCGCCAGCTCCAGCCCCAGCGGCCCCACGCCCGCCACCGTGCCCGCATCCTGCCCCAACTGCGGGTGCCCAGCCCGCTCCAAAGCCGCGACCAACTGGAGCTGCGAATCTTCCCTGCTCAGTGCGATCAGGCGTTGGCCCATGCGTCCCGCGGCGCCGTGGATGCCGATGCTCGTACTCATGCCGTGGTGTCCTGCCTGCAAGGGAACCGTGTGAAGTTGCGACGGCCCGTTTGGTTCAGGGATAGCGCAAGTCGCTCACGTTCGCCCCCTTCGGAAACCGAGGGGGGACGCGTGCCCTTCGGCCGATCCCGCCGCCGGCTCCTGCCGGCCCGCGGCCGCCGGGCGTGACGCCCAGCATAGCGACTGGGACCGTGTGTGGGGGAACTCAGGAGTGCAAACCCCGACACCATGCCTTGCCCAGACTTGACCCGGAGCCGCCGACGCGGCCCCACCAGCCGACGACAACCCCCGACCGATTCGATCCGAGCCTCCAAGACAACCCCACCCACCCCCGCCCGCCGGCGCACGCGGTGGGATCCGCCTTTGCCCTTGACGCCTCAGCAAAAGGCCTGGGCGGAGCGCATCCACCTGCCGGTGCGGCAGCTATTGATCTCTATGCTCAAAAAATCCTCGGTGCCGATGATCCGCGTCCGCACCGCGAGGATGGGCCTGGAGGCCACCGTGGACGAGGCACTCTCGCACCTGACCGAGGTGGCCAGGGAGTTCGACGCCCAGCGGCTCAACCACCTCAGCGTCGTGCAATGGGCGGCACAGACCGTGGTGCTGCGTTACATGACGTTTCTCAAGCGGGAAGCCAAGTTCTATCAGCGCCGGGCGCCCGAGCCGCCCGAGGATTTCCAGTCCGCGGTGGAGCCCAATCCGCCGCAGATCCGCCTCGTGGACGACCGCGACGCGGTGGAATCCTGCCTCAAGATCCTCTCGGACGAGGATCGCGCCATCGTCGAGCGGATCTACTTTCAGGGCGAGATGTGCAAGACCCTGGCTGAGGAGCGCGGCGTGAACCAATCCACCATCAGCCAACGGCTGATCCGCATCAGGCGGGACCTCCAGGCTCACCTGGCGATGAGCGGCGCCTAGCCGCCTCATCCCCGCACCGGGCCGGCTGATACGGCCTGCAGACATCCCGATCGGGGAGGGGCCCAGCGGCTCCTTCCCCGTTTTTCAGCTCGGCAGCAGGTTGACAACCTTGGCTGTTGCCGTAGATTACATTCATCCACCCTGCTGGAGCAGGCCTGCTCCCGGGCCGGGCCGGGTCTACCCTGGCAGGTGCTTCAAAAAGGCGAGCAATGGCGCTGGCGGGTTTATTCTCTAAAAATCGCGGCGGGGAAGGCGACAGCGGCGGCTTTAAGCGCGATCCCCGCAAAGCCCGCCGCTTCTTCGAGCACGCCCAGGCCGTCGCCGACACCCGCAACTACGACTACGCCATCGAGTGCTACATCAACGGCTTGCGCCACGAGCCGGACAACCTCGACAAGCACGAGGCCCTGCGCGACGTGGCCCTGCGGCGGAAGGTCGCCGGGGGCAAGCCCGCCGGCCTGGCGGAAAAGTTCAAAAGCGGCGGCAACAGCCCCGTCGACAAGATGCTCCACGCCGAGATGCTCTGGGCCAAGGACCCGCTCAACGCCCGCCTCATGCGCGACATGATGAAGTGGGCCGTCGAGGCCGACCAAGCCGAGCCTGAGATCAACCTGGCCGAGGTGGCCTACTGGGTCGGCGGGCTGGCGCTGGAGCTCAACGCCCAGAATCCCAAGCCGGACAAGAACCTCTACCTCCAGATCCGCGACCTGTTCACCCAGATCCAGGCCTTCGACAAGGCCGTCGAGGCCTGCAAGCTGGCCCTTCGGCTGGACCCCAACAACGAGAAGCTGCTGGGCGAGCTGAAGAACCTCGAAGCCGAAAAGACCATGCAGGAGGGCGGCTACTCCTCCGGCCAGAAGGTGGAGGAGGGCGGCTTCCGCCGGTTCGTCCGCGACGCCCAGAAGCAGCGCGAGCTGGAGCAGTCCGACGCCATCGCCAAGACCGCCTCCGCCGTGGACGAGACCATCGCCCGCAGGCGGGCCGAGTTCGAGGAGGACCCGCAGGACCTGGACCGCCTCCAGAAGCTGGTCGACGCCCTGGTGGCCAAGGAGGCCGACGAGACGGAGAACGAGGCCATCAAGCTGCTCAAGCAGGCCTGGGACCAAACGGGCCAGTACCGCTACAAGGTGCGGATCGGCGACATCCAGATGAAGCAGCTCAACCGCCGCATCCGCCAGCTCAAGGCCCAGGCCGACCAGAACCCCGACGACGCCGAAGCCCGCAAGCGGCTGGAGGAGGCCGCCCGCAAGCGCCTGGCCTTCGAGCTTCAGGAGTACCAGGAGCGGGTCAAGAACTACCCCACCGACATGGGGCTGCGCTTCGAGCTGGGCAAGCGGCTCTACCAGGCCCGCAGCTACGACGAGGCCATCGGCGCCTTCCAGCAGGCCAAGGCCGACCCCAAGTTCCGCGCCATGGCGCACGAGTTCCTGGGCAGTTGCTACCTGCACAAGGGCTGGTACGACGAGGCCATCGACACGCTGGAGCAGGGCATCGAGGCGCACGCGGTCCCCGACGACCGCCTGGCGCTGGAGCTGCGCTACCTGCTGATGGACGCCCTGGAGCGCTCCGCACGCAAGGGCCAGAACCAGGAGCAGGCCCGCCGGGCCCGCGAGGTGGCCTCGCAAATCCTCCAGACCGACATCAACTTCCGCGACATCCGCCTCCGCGTCGACAAGCTCCGCGAGCTGGTCGACCAGCTCCAGGACAAACCCGCGCAGCAGTGATAGGGGACAGCGGGCAGGCGGCAGAGGGCAGGAGTCAGGCACTTGTGATGTCGGATTGGTGATTGGTGCCGAAAGGGCGCTTCTCAACCAGAAATCACAAATCAAAATCGGGGGATTTTGGACGCTTCGCCCACTGACCATTGGTAATCAGCAATCCCCCATCCCCCCCATGCCCTGCGCCATCGCCATCATCCCCGCCCGCTATGCCTCGACACGCCTGCCAGGCAAGCCGCTTCTGGCCCGGACGGGCAAGCCCCTGATCCAGCACGTGGTCGAGCGCGTCCGCCAGGCACGCAGCATTCAGCGCGTCCTGGTCGCCACCGATGATGCGCGCATCGCTGAAGCGGTGCGTGCCTTTGGCGGCGAGGCGGTGATGACTCGGCCGGACCACCCCAACGGCACCTCACGCTTAGCGGAAGTGGCCGCGGCCTTGCCCGAGGAGCAGGCCTCCCTCATCGTGAACGTCCAGGGCGATGAGCCGGAGATCGAGCCGGGCGTGATCGATGAATTGGTCGCAGGCCTGGCCGCTGACCCGGAGGCCCCCATGGCCACGCTGGCCAGCGAGTTCGCGGATGGCGAGGACCCGGCCAACCCCAACATCGTCAAGCTGGTGGTCGATCAGCGGGGCAGAGCGCTTTACTTTTCCCGCTCGCTGATCCCTTTCGACCGCGACGCCCGCGGCGTGCGCCCGCTCAAGCACCCGGGCCTCTACGCCTACCGTCGATGGTTTTTGCTGCGTTACGTCACCCTGCCGCCGACGCCTCTGGAGCAAGCTGAGCAGCTTGAGCAGCTCCGCGCGCTGGAGCACGGCTACCCCATCGCGGTGATCCGCACGCGCGTCAGCCACCACGGCATCGACACGCCCGAGCAGTACGCCGCGTTCGTCGAGCGCCACCAGGCCCAGCAAAACGCCCGGCACAATGCGTGATGGACGATGGGTGATTGGCGATCTTCTTGGCGCCCTTGGCGGTTTGTCCGCGCCTGCCCTCTGCCGTTTCCGGGGGCTGCCCGCTGCTCCCTGTCTTGGCCCCCTCACCTTGCCTCTCCCCCCGAGGGGGAGAGGGCTTTGGAATATAACCCGATCTTCCACGGATGGGGGAAAGGGCTGAATGATTGAACTCCCAATTCCTCTTGGTCTTTCTCTGCGTCTCTGTGCTTCTGTGGTTTGTCTTCTTTTCCTGCCCTCTGCCGTCTGCCCCCTGCCCTCTACCCGCTGACATAGCGACGCAGCAGGGCCTCATCGCCCCGTTGCAGCGCATCGCGTAGCGTGGGTGAGAACGCCCACGGCTCAGCATCGTCCAATTCCGCCAGCCCCAGCCGATCCAGGATCACCCGCTGCAAGGCGTCCAGCCCCCGCTCGTGCGCTGCGCTGATGGGCAGGGGATCGTCAGGCCGCGTGCCGCGGGTGCTGGAGGGAGGCAGCCCCGGCTCGGGCAGGTCGTCGATCTTGTTCATCACCCACACCTGGGGCGGGCGGGGCGTGGCTTGTGGCTCGGGCCAGTCCGTCGCCGGGTCGCGCATCGCCACCAGCACATCAGCACGCTCAAGCACCTGATGCGCCAGCTCAATCGCCTGCTGCTCCAAAGGATCGTCGCTTTGGCGAAGCCCGGGCGTGTCGAGCCAGCGCACCGCGACCCACGCCGCCTCGCGCTGCGGCGGTTGAGCCTGTACGGGCCGCCATCGGGCCGGCAACTCCGCCAGGGCCGACACCCAGTCGCGCGTCGTGCCGGGCAGGTCCGCCACGACGCTCACGCCGCTGCCGAGCATGCGGTTCGTCAGCGTGCTCTTGCCCACGTTGGGTCGGCCGACGACGACAACCCAGGGCGGCTCGATGAGGCGATTGAGCACATGACTGCGCTTAAGCAGACGATCGCGCTGCTCGGGCGCAAGCGGGCCCGCCTCCAGAAGCCGCTGCCACAGCCGCGGCTGGGCCAAGAGCAGGTCCACCGCAGCGGGGCTGGCGGCACGCGCGATCATCGCCAGGGCATCGGCCTCGATGTCGCTATCCGCCTCGGGGTAGAGCCGGCGCGGGTCCGCGTCCGCGTCGATCGTCGCGCCCAGGGCCACCAGGGCATCCATGAGCTTTTGCACGACGCGCAGCCCGCCATGCGGCATCAGCTCCGCCCAATCCTCGCGCAGCACCACCGCCAGGCCCTGATCGATCCCCCCCAAATCCGCCAGAATGAGCTTGCCCAGGGGCCATTGACGCCGCTGCGTCAAGCGGGCGAGCAGCTCCACCGCGCCCGGACCGTGACGCTGAAGGATCGCCACCGCGCCGGGCTGCTGCGCGGTGGCTAGGATGAGCCGGGCAGGGGGTCGCGCGTTCACGGCTGGGAGGCGTGGATGGATGGGAAGATCGGCGGGGCGGGCCGCATCGGCTTGCCCGTGGGGAAGTTCACCACCTGCACCGCCATCGCCACAAACGCCCCGATCGCTTCAGGCACATATCGCCCGGTCAGCAGCACCGCCACCAGCGAAAACATCGCAGCGCCTTCCAGCATCGCCAGCAGCATGATGTTCCCGCGCATGTAGCCCAAAGGCGCAACCGCGTGCTCGCGCCAGTTGGCCTTGTACGTCTGCATGCGGGCAAAATAGCCCGCTGGGACCGCCACAGCCAGCAGCCCCAGGGCGATATATGCCAGCAGCGGATGGAGCGAATCATTTGGCACGAACTGGCTCGCGCTCAAGAGCCCTATGATCACCGCCAGGAAGATCCCCTCGCCCGCCAGCATCGCCGCCCAGATGATGCGCAGAATCAAGAGCGCCTGTTGAGGGGTCAGTAGCGCGCTGGAGGGGGATGTGGCCATGGCTGCGCGTTCTCGATGGGTGCTGCGAAGATTTGCGATTTCTGCCGCCTGCCCTCTATCTTCCTACCCCCTGCCCCCTGCCCTCTACCCCCTATCCATCAGGGCGCCTCGTGGCTGAGGGCTTTTCGCAGGGTGACCGCGATGCCCAGCAGCGTCAGATCGGGCACGATACGGTCGACCAGGTCGAAGTCGCGGAACAGGAGATCGCTGTCGCCGCCGGTGGCCACCACCATGGGGTAGCTGCCGACCTGATGGGCGTATCGCTCCACCAGCTCGCGCACCACGCCGCGCATGCCGTAGAACACGCCGGCGCGCATCGCCTCGACGGTGTTGTGGCCGATGGGCTCCAGCGGCTTGGCCACCTCCACCTCGGGCAGTTGGGCGGTGCGGCTGTGGAGGCTGTCGAGCATGAGCTGGGCGCCGGGGATGATCGCCCCGCCGTGGAAGGTCCCGGCCCCGTCGATGAAGTCCACGGTCATCGCGGTGCCCGCGTCGACGACGACGCAGGCCTGCTTGAGCACGTCATACGCCGCAGCGGCGTTGAGCAGGCGGTCCTCGCCCACCAGCGCCTCGCGGTCGAGCTGCCTGCCGATGGGGATGGGCAGGTCGCGCTCCACCCGGCTCACCGGGCGGTTCAGTTGCCGCTCGATCTGCTCCTCCAGGGCCTGCGCCGCAGCGGGGTTGACCGAGGCCATCAGGATCACCGCGTCCTCCCGCTCGCGCAGAGGGTGGAAGGCGTGCTCCAGCGCTTCGCCCAGCGCGCCGCCCTTGCGGTTCTCCAGCGTGGCCGCCTCCAGCAGCTTGCCCTCGACAAAAGCACCGATGCGGGTGCGCGTGTTGCCGACGCTCACCGCCAGCAGGTTCACCTTGATCATGCGCGGTCCACTTTCTCCGGCTGGGCGGGCCGGTCCGGGCCTTCCGGAGCGGGCGCTTCCGTCGGCTGGCGTCGCCAGGGGCGGTCCATCTTGGCCAGATGCGCCCAGCAGGCTTCCAGCAGCTCGGCGATGCCCGATCCGTCGGCGGCACTAATGGGAAAAACGGACCGACCCAGCGCCTGCTCCACCAATTGCACCGCAGCGGCGCGGTCCTGCTCGCCGCCGATCAAGTCCATCTTACTCAATGCAACCAGCTCTGTTTTTTCCGCCAGCGCCGCCGAATATTCCGCCAGCTCCCGCCGCACCACCTGGTAATTCTCCACCGGGTCCGTGCCGTCCGCCGGCTCCACCTCGATCAGGTGAATCAGCAGGCCCGTCCGCTCGATGTGACGCAGGAAACGCACACCCAGCCCCGCGCCCTGGTGGGCACGCTCGATCAGGCCGGGGATGTCCGCCACGACCAGCCGGCGATGGCCCGGCAGCTCCGCGATGCCCAATTGCGGCGCAAGCGTCGTGAACGGGTAGTCCGCGATCTTGGGCGTGGCGCGGCTGATCCTGGACAGCAGCGTGCTCTTGCCCGCGTTGGGCTTGCCCACCAGGCCCACATCCGCGATGAGCTTGAGCTCCAGCCGCAACGTCAATTCCTGGGCGGGCTCGCCCGGCGTGGCCTGGCGCGGGGCCTGGTTCGTGGGGCTTTTGAAGTGCTCGTTGCCCCAGCCGCCCTTGCCGCCGCGGGCGATGACGACGGACTTGCCCGGCTCGTCCAGGTCGACGATCAGCTCGCCCGTGTCGTGGTCATAAACCAGCGTGCCCGGCGGCAGGGGGATCGTCAGATCCCGTCCCTTGCGGCCGTGCATCTGCTTGGGCCCGCCGGGCTGGCCGTTTTCCGCATGCCAATGGTGCTTGCCGGCAAAATCCAGCAGCGTCTGGACCTGCTCGCTGGCCTGGAGGATGACCGACCCGCCGTCGCCCCCGTCGCCCCCGTCGGGCCCGCCCTTGGGGATGTACTTCTCCCGGCGGAAGCTGACGCAGCCGTCGCCCCCCTTGCCGCTGCGCACATGAATAATGGCCGAATCAACGAACATGGCCGTACAACATAGGCTCCCGACCGCCCGCAGACGAATCCGCCCGGCCGATTTCACTGGCCCCGGCCCGGTTTTTCAAACCGACCGACTCCCCGCCCCGAACGGGGTGGACTCAAAGGAATTTCAGATTCCCGAAAAATTGTGGTATATTCATGCTATCCGGTTATTTTCGAGGGGAAACGTCCGCGGTCAGCCTGTTCAGCCTGTCTATGTTCCTGGCTGCGGAAAATGGGCCGGATGCATCTGGAATTCATTTTGCAGGACAAGAGGAGAAAAGGCATGGGCAAGCGGATCTGGGGAAGCGCTCTCGTGGCGAGCACAGCGGCGATCGGGCTGGCGGCGGCGCCGGCCTGGGCCGACTGGAGCGATACCTTCAACGGCGGGCTGGATCAGGACTGGACGTTTGTCGGCGTAGGCGAGGGCCCCGTGCCGCTGCCTGCGTCGGCGGGCAGCACGGGCGGTAGCACCGGCCTGTTCAGCTACAGCACCGCGGGCGATTACCTTACCTTAGCCGATGCGGACGACAGCCTCGGCAACGGCCCGGTCTTCATCGTCGGGTTTGTCAACGAATCGTTCACGGACGTGCTGGTCAGCGGCACGGTGAACATGCAGACGGCGAGCAACGACAACATCCTCGGCCTGGTCGCCAGGCTAGACCCCGCCGCCTTCAACGGCTACACCCTATTCATCGATAAAGATGGCGGCGACCTGGAGCTGGACAAGGTGACGGGCGGCGTCGGAGATGGGATGGATTCCGCGGATATTTTCAGCTTCTCGGACACCGGCACCTACTACCTGGAGCTCCACGTGACCGGCAGCTCGACGGTTTCGGTGGTGGGCAACCTGTGGGACTCGGCGGCGAAGAACACGCTGCTGGCCAGCGTCGGCGGAACAGACGCGGCCTCGCCGTTCCTGAGCGGGTTGTCGGGCATAGCGGGGGTGGCGGCGACGAACGATCCCATCGCCACCACGTTCGACAACATCGCGTCGGTTCCCGAGCCGGCGACGCTGACGCTGCTGGCGAGCGGGGGGTTGCTGATGGTTCGCCGGCGGCGCGGCAAGGCATGAGCCGGGCGTAGCAAGGACCGCTTGCCGGTTGGAGCGCGTCTGATTCAGTCGAATGAATCGAGGGCGCCACCCGCCACAGGCGAGTGGCGCTTTTTCTTTCTGAGGCGCCATAGACAAGCCTTCCTGCCCGCTTCAGCCGATGAGCCGCGCGGACGGGGCCTGCTCGCCAGCGGCGCCCGCGGGGGCTGGATCGGAGCGCAGCCGGGCCGGTGTCGAGCGATTTTTGAGGAGACGGTCGGCGAAGCCGCAAACGGCAGAGAGGGGGGTTATTCGGCGGGGTGCACGTGGACGCGCCGGCCCTGGAAGACCACCACGCCGTCGGACAGGGCAAAGAGCGTGTCGTCCCTGCCGATGCCCACGTAGTGCCCGGGCTTGAAGCGGGTCCCGCACTGACGGACGATGATCGAGCCGGCCTTGGCGCGCTGCCCGCCATAGAGCTTGATGCCGCGGTACTGCGGGTTGGAGTCGCGGCCGTTCTTGGTCGAGCCTTGTCCCTTCTTGTGAGCCATGGTTCTGTGCCTTTCAACGCATCGGCCGGGTGTCGGATACAGCCCGCACCGCCTGGGCCCCGGATCAGCGTTCCGGTTCAATCGAGCCGCGCATTATAGCCAACTCGGCCCGGATAGAGCAAACCTCGACCCACCGCCCCGTGCCGCCGACGGGCCGGGCAAGCCCCGCCGCCCCCTCCGCCGGGGGGTGCTGCCGACCCAGGCCCGCCCCCGCCCTCGGAGACAAAGTCATAGCTTCCACTTGATAAGACACTTGCAGCCGATGGCGACAGGCTTTAGACTTCTCACCCTGGTGGGATACCCCCATGCTAGGGGCCGTTAGGCGCATGAAATCTTCCATCGCCTCTTTCGCTGGCTGCGTCAACGCCCTTGCGGTACGCTCAAATGTCATTCTTTAGGGAGGCCCTGCTTTGTTCATCCCTCAACTTCCTCGGATTGCCGTTGTCTGTATCGGCCTGAGCCTTGGATTTGGATGGATATCGCCCGGGGCGGTCGCCCAGGACCAGGCCGATCATCCCACAGCGGCGGAGCTCTACGAGCAGGGCATGGAAGCCTTCGACCGCGGGGAGCTGGAAGAGGCGCGGGCGCTGCTGCGTCGGGTCGATCACATGCAGTTGCCACGCGAAGATCGCGTGCGCTACTTCGAGACGCTTCAGGAAATTGACCGCCTCGCCACCGGCCAGGCGGCGGAAGAGACTCAGGCCGATGCGGAGGCCCAGACTCAGCCCGCATCCGCTGAGGCGCCCACGCCGGCACAGCTATTGACTCAAGCGGACCAGGCCGCGGCAGCCGGCGACACCGCCGGGGCGATGGCGCTGTATCAGCAGGTGCTGACCGCGGAGGCCGAGGCGTCGACCAAAGCCACCGCCCAGGCCCGTCTGGCAGAGCTTCGCCGCCGCCTCGACGCCGACCTGACCCGCATCCGCGGCCTCATCGACCAAATCGATGAGGACCTCCGCGCCGGCCGGGCCGAGGAAGCCTCCCAGAAGCTGGCCCAGGTTCAGAGCAGCGGCGTCCAGTTGGGCTGGTTCGATCAGCAGCGGGTGAACCGTCAATTGGCGGTGCTTCAGGAGCATGGCCAGGCGGTCGCCGACGCGTCGGAGCAGTCCCAGGCCCCCGCGGAAGAGGCGCAGGCCGCGGCTCCATCGCCGACCCAGGAGCAGCAGGCCGCCGCTGAGGAGCAATCTTCCAATCCGGATGAGGCGCAGGTGGTCCTGGCCGCCCCGCCCGGCGCCGCGGTGGAAGGCGGCGCTCCTCAGGTGTCGCCTTCAGAGGATCTGCTGACCCGCTACCGTCTGCTCCGCGCTCAGCAGCTTTTTGCTGAGGGACAGGAGGCCGAGATCAGCGGTCAGCTTGACCTGGCCATCCGCCGGTATGAGCAGTCGCTCCAGTTGAACCCCGAAAACAACGAGGCCGCCCAGCGGCTCACCGCGGTGCGCACGCAGCGGAACGTCCAGATGGCCCCGCAGGGCGTGCTGGAGGCCGACATCGCCCGTCGGCAGCTCCAGATCCAGCAGGTCGAGGCTGAGTTCGGCACGGCCATGGACCGGGCCCGGAACCACCTGCGGTCGGAAAACTTCCCCGCGGCGCTCAACGAGGCGGCGCGGGCCCGCAGCATCCTCGACAGCCAGCAGCAGGTCCTGCCCTCCGAGCGCTACCGTCAGCTCCGCGGTCAGGCCGAGGCGCTGTCCACGCAGATCGTCCGCGCCCAGGAGCAGGCCCAGATCGCCGCTCAGCGCGAGCTGGAAGAGCAGCAGGCGCGGCAGGAAAAGGACATGCGCCAGCGCATCCAGCGTGAGACGCACGCGGAGGTTCAGCGGCTGCTCCAGCGCGCGATGGAGCTGCGCATGGACATGCAGTACGAGCAGGCCCTGGAGCTGGTCAACCAGGCCCTGGTGCTGGACCCGACCAACGTCGCCGCCCAGGCGATGAAGATGGGCATCGAGGATTCCAAGATCCTCGTCGAGGCCAGGGATCTCTACCGCAAGCGCGACATCGCCAAAGCGGAGATCAGCCTCCAGAACATCGAGGCCACCACGCCCTACACCGACCTGATCATCTTCCCCGCGGACTGGCCGCAGATCACCTACCGCCGGCTGGTCGACGCCGGCGAGGGCGGCGCTGAGCCCGAGGCCAACCGCCGCGTCCGCCTGCGTATGCGCGAGCCGCTGCCGGTGAACTTCCAGGCCGTCCGCCTGGCCAACGTCATCGACTTCCTCCGCAGCACCACGGAACTGAATTTCTTCGTCAACTGGCCGGCGCTTCAGCAGGCCGGCGTCGAGCCCGACACGCCCATCACCCTCCAGCTCACCAGCGTCCCCGCTGACCAGGTCCTTCGGCTGGTCCTCCAGCAGGTCAGCACCGAGTTCGACCCCGTGGGCTACTCCATCATCGACGGCGTGGTCACCATCTCCACCGAACGCGACCTCAAGCGCACCACCGACACCCGCGTCTACGACATCCGCGACCTGCTGGTCCAGGTCCCCAACTTCACCGACGCGCCCGCCTTCGACCTGAGCGAGTCGCTCGGCGGGCAGGGGCGCGGCGGCAGCGGGGGCGGCGGCGGCAGCAGCGAAAGCATCTTCGGCGACGAGGAGCAGGACGAGGGCGAAGAGGGCGTCCCCACCCGCGCCGAGCTGGTCGCCGAGATCACCAGCCTCATCCAGGACACCATCGGCACCCCCGAAGAGTGGTTCCCCGGCACCGGCGGCTCGAGCATGCGCGAGCTCAACGGCAACCTCATCGTCAAAACCACTCCCACCAACCACCAGCAGATCATGGACCTGCTCCGCCAGCTCCGCGAGGCCCAGTCGGTCCAGATCTCCGTCGAGGCCCGGTTCCTCCTGGTCGACCAGAACTTCCTGGAGGAGGTGGGCATCGATCTGGACGTCCAGATCGACGATCCGGGCGGCAACTTCGGGCCCATCCGCATCGCCCAGGACTCCTTGGACCTGGCCCGCCGCGTCGGCACCGAGCTGACGCCCGACCGCTTCGCCGACACCGGCGAAACCGGCCCGGGCACGTTCCTCCCCGGCACGGGCTTCTTCCCGTCCACCAACCGCTCGCTGGACGTGGGCGTCAGCTACCTGGACGACCTCCAGGTGAACCTGCTGGTGCGCGCCACCCAGGCCCACC